>JAGNRR010000010.1 GCA_017988595.1 Chitinophagaceae bacterium | reverse complement strand
ATTTCCGAAGGATTGGAAACTTGCCTTAATCCACTTTCATTCATTTCATAAATGCCCAACTCATGTGCATTTCCAAATCTATTTTTTAATGTTCGCAATATTCGATATGCATAATGTCTATCTCCTTCAAATTGCAAAACAGTATCCACCATATGCTCCAACACTTTTGGACCAGCAATGTTTCCATCTTTATTTATATGTCCAATAATTATAACTGGCGTGTTTGTTTTTTTTGCAAAACGAATTAATTCTGCAGTACATTCTCTTACTTGCGAAACACTTCCTGCAGCGCTTTCTATATATTGCGATTGTAAGGTTTGAATAGAATCAATGATTACAATACTAGGTTTTATTTTTTTTATTTCATTAAAAATTTGTTGTGTTTCAATTTCGGCTAATAAATAAAAATCATCGTTTAATATTTTTAATCTTTCGGCTCGCATTTTTATTTGTTGCAAACTTTCTTCGCCACTTACATATAAAATTTTTTGATGTTGTAATTGCAACATGGCTTGCAAAAACAACGTACTTTTTCCAATTCCTGGTTCACCGGCTACTAACACAACTGAACCAAGTACAATGCCACCTCCCAATACACGATTTAGTTCTTCATCTTGAGAAATAATTTTTTGCGATTCAGTATTTTCAATTTCATTAAGTTTTTTTACTTTTTTAGAATTTAAATTTTCATCGTTTGAAGTTTCCCAAATTTCTTTTTTATTTTCTTTTACAATTATTTCTTCTACAAATGTATTCCATCCACCACACGAATGACACTTGCCTAGCCACTTTGCACTTTCTACTCCACATTGCTGACAAAAAAAAGTTGTTTTGTTTTTAGCCACTTTATTTTTTTATTATAGTTAAAGATATTAAATGATTTGAGTTGTAAAACTATTTTTATATCGACAATAAAATATTTTTTTATCTTAAAAAGGGAAAAGGGCTGTCGATTTCTCAACAACCCTTTTTTACTAACCCATAAAATTCAATGCTAATGTACACCAAGAATTGAATTTGACAAACTATTTTGTACTAAGTATAAAATAATTCTTTTTATAATATATAAATAATCTTCATATTTGCGCCACAAAGCCACTTTTGAATAAAAATATACGACAATATGTCGCATTTTGTTAAAAATAAAAAATGGTTGTAAATTTGATATATTAAATTAAAATAAATTCAAAAAACACTATGATAGGATATTATGTAATTGCCGGAATAATGATGCTTGTGGGCATGTTAGTTAGCGGCAGATTAAAATCAAAATTTAATCAATATGCCAAAGTAGGCATGGCAAATGGTTTGAGCGGAAAAGAAATTGCCGAAAAAATGTTGCGAGACCACAACATTCACGATGTAAAAGTGGAAAGTGTGCCTGGTTTTTTAAGCGATCATTATAATCCACAAAACAAAACTGTAAATCTTAGCCCCGATGTGTATGAAGGCAGAAGTGTTAGTGCCGCAGCAGTTGCCGCTCATGAATGTGGACATGCTGTGCAACATGCCACGCAATATTCGATGCTACAATTAAGAAGCAAAATGGTGCCAATGGTTCAAATAGGAACAAATCTTGGACAATGGGTAATTTTTGCAGGGCTTGGTATGATGGGCTTTGGAGGCGGAAACAACACCATTTTATTAGTTGGTATTTTATTGTTTGCGGTTACCACAGTTTTCTCCTTGATTACTTTACCAGTAGAATTTGATGCCAGCAACAGAGCCAAAGCATGGCTAAGAAGTTCTGGCACTGCGGGCTCTAGCGAATTAGAAGGTGTAGACGATGCGCTTACTTGGGCTGCAAGAACATATGTAGTTGCCGCAATTGGAAGTTTAGCCACTTTGTTTTATTACATTATGATATTTTTAGGAAGACGAGATTAATAAAAACTAAAATAAAATACAAAATCCACTTTTTAGAAAGTGGATTTTGTATGCATATTAAATATTTTTCAATTCCTCAATCATTTTCGTTGGGTCTGCTGCCGAAAAAACCGTGTTGCCAGCTACCAAAACATCAGCTCCAGCTGCGCAAATTTCTCTTGCATTTTCAAGGGTTACACCGCCATCTATTTCTATTAATACCGATAAATTTCTTCTTGTAATTTCTGCTTTAAGTTTTTTTATTTTATCCAAAGTTTGAGGAATAAATGCTTGTCCTCCAAAACCTGGATTTACACTCATCATACAAACCAAATCAATATCTTGTAAAATATCAAACAAAAGCTCCACAGGTGTATGCGGATTTATAGCCACACCAGCTTTCATGCCCAAGGCTTTTATTTGTTGAATATTTCTATGCAAATGCGGACATGCTTCTATATGAACACTAAGAATATCAGCGCCCGCATTTTTAAAATCTTCGGCATATTTCCCAGGCTCTTCAATCATCAAATGTACATCTAGTGTTTTTGTTGCTTTCTTTGAAATGGCTTTTAAAACGGGCAATCCGAAACTAATGTTTGGTACAAATCTGCCATCCATTACATCAATATGAAACCAATCGGCTTGCGATTGATTTATCATTTCAATATCTTTTTCAAGATTTAAAAAATTAGCTGATAAAACTGAAGGTGCTATTAAGGGCATTGGTTAATTGGTTTTGATTAAAAAATTATTTCACAAAATTACATTTTTGCTTTCACACGCTTCTCGGCAGTTTTGCACATTTCCAAATCATTGTTAAACTCCAACGCTTGACCATAATCGGCAAAAGCTTGCTTATAATTTCCTAAAATTTCATGGCACAATCCTTTGTTGTAATATGCTTCTGCATAATCTGGTTTTACATTTATGGCTCGCTCAAATTCTCGAATGGCTTTTTCTGTAGAATCTTCCTGAAGGAGCATCCATCCAGTATTGTAAAATGCCAAGGCATAATCTTTGTTTATTTTTAATGCACGTCGAAAAAGTTTTTTAGCTTCGGCAAACTCATTTCTTTTTTGAAAAAACATCGCTTGAGCGTATAAAGGTTCTAAATTCAACGTATCAATTTTTCGTGCATTTTCAAAATATTGAATAGCTATTCTATCATTTTTTTCATCATACAAAACGCCAAGCTGCATAAAAGCGTCGTAGTATTTTGGATTTGTTTGCACTGCGGTTTGAAAATTTGATAATGCTTTAGCTGTGTCTTTCATGTATTTATAACACATGCCTTTTAAAAAATAAGCTTCTGCATTATAAACATCGGCTCTTAAAACGGTGTTTAATTCTACAAATGCTTTAGCATAATCATTATCGAAAAGAAACATTTTTGCTATTTTTAAATGTGCTTTAGGATCGTTTGGGTCTTTTTCGATTGCTTTTTTAATCCATGCTGTACTAGATGAAATATCTTTATGTTCAAATAAAATATCACCAATGGCACTGTAAAATTTTGCTTGATTAGAGTCTAACGAAATTGCTTTTTCAAGATCTTTTAAGGCTAATGAATCTTGTTTTAAATCATGATAAATTATTCCACGAACAAAATATAGATTGGCATCGTTTGGTTTTTTTGCAATTTCCTCATTGGCTTTATTTAATGATGGAGAACTAATCTTTGATTCTTTAATGGTTTCATTTTTTTGTTCGTTACAAGCCGAATTCAAGAATAAAGTAATAAAAATTAAATATGCCCATTTCATAATGCAATATTACTAAAATTTGAGGCAATTTTTTATTTTGAATTAATCATAATATCCCTAACGATTTATTATATTTGCTCACTTTAAAATTTATAAAAAAATAAACTTATGCCCTATCTTTTTACAAGCGAGTCGGTTTCGGAAGGTCACCCAGATAAAGTTGCCGATCAAATTTCAGATGCCATTATCGATAATTTTTTAGCCTTTGACCCACAATCTAAAGTGGCTGTGGAAACATTAGTAACTACAGGCCAAGTTGTTTTGGCTGGTGAAGTAAAATCAGAAGCTTATCTTGATGTTCAAGAAATAGCTCGAGACGTGATTAAACGAATTGGTTATACTAAATCGGAATACATGTTTGAAGCTAATTCTTGTGGTATACTTTCTGCAATTCATGAACAAAGTGCTGACATTAATCAAGGTGTAGATAGAGCAACAAAGAAAAATGATTTTGAAACAAAAGCAAATGCTCAAGGCGCTGGCGACCAAGGTATGATGTTTGGTTATGCAAGTCGTGAAACAACAAATTATATGCCATTGGCTTTGGATATTGCACACAAAATTTTGATTGAAATGGCTGCTATTCGTAAAGCTGGAAAAACAATGAAATATTTGCGCCCAGATGCTAAAAGCCAAGTTACTATTGAATATGATGATAATAATCAGCCTATTCGAATTGATACAATAGTGGTTTCAACACAACATGATGATTTTGATAAAGATGCAAAAATGTTGAAAAAAATTGCTGATGATGTAAAATCAATTGTGATTCCAAAAGTAAAAAGTCAATTGTCTAAAAAAATTCAAGCTTTATTCAATGATAAAATAACGTATCATATAAATCCAACTGGAAAATTTGTTATTGGCGGACCACACGGTGATACAGGATTGACAGGAAGAAAAATAATTGTTGACACTTATGGCGGAAAAGGCGCTCATGGTGGCGGAGCATTTAGTGGTAAAGATCCAAGTAAAGTGGACAGAAGTGCAGCTTATGCAACAAGACATATTGCAAAAAATTTAGTTGCGGCTGGTGTTTGCGATGAAGTTTTGGTTCAAGTTTCTTATGCCATTGGTGTAGCAAAACCTTGCGGAATTTTTGTTGATACTTATGGCACATCAAAAGTGGCTATGAATGATGGCGCAATTGCAAAAAAAATTGCTTCTATTTTTGATATGCGTCCTTATGCTATTGAACAACGATTTAAACTAAGAACACCAATGTATAGCGAAACAGCAGCTTATGGACACATGGGCAGAAAAAACGAAGTGGTTACAAAAGTTTTTAATGCAGGAAAGAAAAACGAAAAGAAAATAAAAGTAGAATTATTTACTTGGGAAAAACTAGATTATGTACCTCAAGTGAAAAAAGCTTTTGGCATAAAATAAAAACACGTTTTAAATTTTTATTAAAAAAGACAATTGAAAAATTGTCTTTTTTTTATACATTTAACTTTATGGAAATAAAACCAAAATGGCATCATTATCTAAAAATGAGCCAAATGTTACAAACAATACTATTATCCGTATTTATCTTTTCGTGTCAAGAAACAATGACAACGAATGACAACAATAAAATCAACGAACAAGAAGAATATGTTTTAAATAAAGAAAAAAATAATTTACTTGAACGATTTCCGGCTCCCAAAAATGCTGTAGCGTATTTAGCCTCAAAGAATTCCTTTGAATATTTTTTGCAACATTTACTATTGAAAAAAGATGGAAAAAAAGTACAATTATTTAATGGAAATTTAAAAAATAATCAAGATGCACATGCTGCAATTATTAATATAGAAGTGGGCGATAAAGATTTACAACAATGTGCGGATGCCGTAATGCGATTGCGTTCGGAATATTTTTATGAACAAAAAAAATATGAAAAAATAAAATTTCATTTTACAAATGGCTTTGAGGCAAACTTTAATCGCTGGAAGAATGGCGAACGTATTTCTGTAAAAGGAAATTCATGTTCATGGAAACAAACAAAAAATGCTGTTTCTGAAAGCAGAACAAATTTTAACGCATTTTTGGAAATGCTTTTTTCGTATGCAGGCACAGCTTCTTTAGAAAAATATGATTTAAAAAACAAAAATATAAAAGACATAAAAGCTGGAGATGTATTTATTATTGGCGGACATCCCGGACATGCTGTAATTGTTTTGAACACCGCTTTTGATAAAAAAAATAATGAAACCTATTTTATGCTAGCACAAAGTTATATGCCTGCACAAGAAATACATGTATTGAAAAACCCAAACAATGAAGGCATTTCTCCTTGGTATAAACTTAGCGAAATAGATGAAAAAATATTCACCCCAGAATATACTTTTGAAAAAGATAATTTAAAAGAATTTAAAGAATAAATATTGGTTTGGCTAACAAATGTTGGTTTACATTCGTCTATGATTTAAATAAAATAATATGAGTTTTAAGAATTGGATGTCTATTTTAATTATATTGATTCTTCTGTTACCTCAAATTAATTGTAAAGCTCAAATTGAAACTAAAAAAAATAATATTAACACTCAACTTTTAGGGAATGGATTGATAGTATCATTAAACTACGAGAGACAAATAGTAAAAAATCTAAATTTACGAATTCATGCTGGGGCTGGATTTTATGGAAGAGAAAAACAATTTTTAACTATTCCAATTGGATTAACTTATTTAATGAAACTAAACAACAAATCTAGTTTAGATTATGGGATTGGGATGACTTATACAAAGGCTGAAGCCTTTTATTATGTATGTTTTAAATTGAGTTCAACTTATATAGAAAATCAGCCTCATTATATTGTTATACCAAGTTTTCAATATCGCTACCAACCTAATGAAAATGTATTTATTCGATTTGGATTTACACCTGTAATTACAAACATGGGATTTATACCTATGGTTGGATTTTCATGTGGTTATCCTTTTTAAATTAAATAAAATTGAATTAAATTAAAACTAAATTCTTTAGTATTTATTCATTTCATTAAAATATACTATACCATCTTTTAAATCATGATAAGCACTTACAATTCCGATTTCATTATTTTCGATTTTTGATTTTAAAAATGGACTTGCATTTAATATTTCTTCTACTGAATTTTTTGCATTTACTTTAACTACTTGTTCTAAATTTTCATTAACTGATTCATTTTCGGCAAGTGGATATAAATTATTTTTTATTGCCACTTGCTGAATTTTATTTGTAATCGTATGCATATTATCATCTTTCATATTTGCAAGTGCCAATCCTACTGCGCCACAATTTGAATGTCCTTTTACAACGATTAATTTTGCACCTAATTTTTTTACGGCTATTTCTATGCTGCCTATTACTTCTGGTGAAATAATATTTCCAGCAAGACGTATGGTTAACAATTCGCCAAGTCCTGCATCAAATAATATTTCTGGAGAAGTTCTTGAATCGATACAACCAATAATTACTGCCATTGGGTTTTGACCATCTGAAGTAATATTTACTTGATGTTGATAATATTTTTCAATTGAATTTCCAGAAACAAATCGTTGATTTCCTTCTTTTAAAATTGCAAGAATTCTATCTGCGTTTAATTTACTTACAGTTTCTTTATCCAAAACGTTTATAAATTGTATATCATTTTTTAATTCATAATGACTTTTTAGTCCAATAATATTTAATTGTATGTTTCTTTCAGGAGCCACAACCTCTTTAAAATCTGAAATAATTTCTAAAATATCATCATCTATATAGTTTGAATAACTTGCATCAATAATTACTTTTTGATTTTCGGAAATATTCCATAATGTATCTTTTATTGAAGCTTTATTTAAAAATGAAACTTGATTGGGCAATTCTATTTTAATAACTTCTCCAATATGTAATAAATTATTTTCTTTCACAAATGGATTTCGAAAATTACTTCTTAATACATAAAAAATACTCACTGCCAAACCAATTAATACACCAATTAATAAATCTGTAAAAACAATTGCCAATATGGTTACAATAAATGGAATAAATTGTTCCCAGCCTTTGCTATACATAGCTTTGAATAATCCAATATTTGCTAATTTATATCCTGTAAAAATTAATATTACAGCCAATGCTGATAGCGGAATTAGATTCATCAAACTGCTTAATGCTAATACACTTATTAATAAAAATACACCATGCAAAATAGCTGATAATTTTGTTTCATTTCCTGCATTTATATTAACGGAGCTTCTTACTACAACAGAAGTTACAGGGATTCCGCCAAAAAATCCAGCTGTAATATTTCCAATTCCTTGTGCAATCATTTCTCTATTTGTTGGCGTTTCTCTTTTATGCGGATCAAGTTTATCTACGGCTTCAATATTTAATAAGGTTTCCAAAGATGCTATAATTGCAATTGTTAATGCTACTGTCCAAATAGCAGGATTTGATAAACTAGCTAAATTTGGCAAATGAAAATACGAACCTAAATCATTAAAATTCATTTTTGGAATAGATACCATATGTTCAGCATTTAATTGCAATGTTGAAAAATAGCTATTGAAAACTATATTTAACAATGCACCTACTAAAACAACAATTAATGAAGAAGGAATAAATTTTATTTTACCCATTGGTGTTTTATCCCAAAATAATAAAATTAAAAATGATACGAAACTAATAATAATAGCACCAGGTGTAATAAAATCAAATGCTTTTAAAAGTTCAGAAAATGTATTTTCACCATCAGGTTGAAAAAATGAAAATTCTCCATCAGGATCTTTGTCAAAACCTATTGCATGAGGTATTTGTTTTAGTATTAAAATAATGCCAATTGCAGCCAATAAACCTTTGATTACATTATTTGGAATATAATTTGCTATAAAACCTGCTTTGGCAAAACCCATTATTAATTGAATTATTCCAGCAATTACTAATGCTGTTAAAAATAATTCAAAATTCCCCAATTGAGCTATAGAAGCTAAAACCACAGCAGCCAACCCAGCAGCTGGACCACTTACACTTGTTGAAGATTTACTAATTATCCCAACAACTACTCCTCCAATAATTCCAGATACTAAACCAGAAAAAAGCGGTGCTCCAGATGCTAAAGCCACTCCCAAACATAAAGGAAGTGCAACTAAAAAAACAACAATACTTGCAGGAAAATCGCTTTTTAATGACTTAAGATTTATCATAATTTCATTTTTTTCAAAAATAGTAAAATTTTTATTAAAAATAGCATTACTTTCAATAAAAATACAATTACCTTTGTTAAAATAAATAAAAATTGAACTTTCATCTTCAAATAGAACTTAGTGAAAAACTTTATGTTCGCAATCCAGTAGAAACTGATTTAGGAAAAAAAATTTTAAAGAATAGTATAATTCTTATTCACGAAATAGGAATCGAAGCCTTTACATTTAAAAAATTATCTGTACTAATTAATACTACAGAAGCAAGTATATATCGATATTTTGAAAACAAACAATTACTTTTACTTTATCTTGTAGATTGGTTTTGGGCATGGCAAGAATACCGAATTCAGTACAAGACAACCAATATTGACGATAACCTTAAGAAATTAAATATCATTATGGATATTCTATGTACGCCTGTAATAGATGATGAAAGCAGTCCATTTATTGATGAAAAATTATTATTTGACATTGTTGTTCGAGATGGCACTAAAACTTTTTTAACAACATCTGTAACAGCATTTAATAATTCAAAACTTTTTAAACCTTATAAAGATTTAAGCTTAAGCGTAGCTGCAATAATTTCTGCTTATAGACCTAAATATCAATTTCCAAACTCGTTAGCTTCCACTATCATTGAACTTTCGCATTTACAATTTTTCTATGAAAAGAACTTGCCTACATTAACCGATTTTAATTCAAAAACAAAAAACTACAGTGTTAGAAGTTTTATCGAAAACTTAGTTTTCTCTTCTTTGAAATAATAAATAATTATTTACCTAAAACTTTTTTGAAATATTCTAATGTAATTTTCAATCCTTCACTTCTTTGCACTTTTGGTTCCCAGTTTAAAATTTCTTTTGCTCTTGTAATATCTGGTTTGCGCTGTTTAGGATCATCTTGTGGTAAATCTTTATAAACAATTTTTGAAGTTGAATTAGTTAATTTAATAATTTCTTCTGCAAATTCTAATAGGGTAATTTCATTTGGATTTCCAACATTTACCGGCATCGAATAATCACTCAAAAGCAATCGATAAATACCTTCCACCAAATCATCTACATAACAAAAACTTCTAGTTTGATTGCCATCACCAAAAACAGTAATGTCCTCTCCATTCAATGCTTGACTCATAAAAGCTGGCAATGCACGTCCATCATCAAGTCTCATTTTTGGTCCATAAGTATTAAAAATCCTTACGATTCTTGTTTCCACTCCATGAAAAGTATAATAAGCTCTTGTGATGGCTTCTTGAAAACGTTTTGCTTCATCATATACACCTCTTGGTCCTACAGGGTTTACATTTCCCCAATAATCTTCATTTTGTGGATGAACCAAAGGATCGCCGTAAACTTCAGAAGTAGACGCAATTAGCATTCTTGCTTTTTTTTCTTTTGCTAAACCCAATAAATTATGTGTTCCCAAACTTCCTACTTTCAAGGTTTGTATTGGCATTTTAAGATAATCTATTGGACTAGCAGGCGATGCAAAATGAAGAATATAATCTAAATCTCCAGCAACATGCACAAATTTTGATACATCATGATGAGCAAATTCAAAGTTTTTTAATGGGAAAAGATGTTCTATATTTTTAATATTTCCAGTAAGCAAATTATCCATTGCTATTACATAATAACCTTCTTTTATAAATCTATCACACAAATGTGAACCTAAAAAACCAGCACCTCCTGTTATTAAAACTTTTTTCATAATTAATTTTTTACTTCTTTTCTTCCAATAGAATTATAATAAAATCCTTGTTTTTCAATAGTTTCAATATCAAATAAGTTTCTGCCATCAAAAATCACATGCGATTTCATTACTTGTTTCATTTTTTCAAAATCTGGGGTTCTAAAAATATTCCATTCTGTAAGAATTGCTAATACATCTGCTTCGTTTAATACTTCATATACATCATTACAAAAGTGAATTTGATTTTTATAAGTTGCTAAATTTTCATCTACATATTGTTGAACATTAGGCATTGCTTCAGGATCATACGCAAAAATATTTGCGCCTGCTTTTACTAATTTTTCAATGATATACAAAGCAGGTGCCTCACGAATGTCATCCGTATTAGGTTTAAATGCTAATCCCCAAATAGCTATTTTTTTTCCATTTACATCTCCACCAAAATAGTCAATAATTTTATTCGCCAAAATCAGTTTTTGTTTATCATTGACATCCATCACCGATTTTAAAATATTAAATTCATACCCAAATTGTTCACTTGTTTTTGCTAAAGCTTGTACATCTTTTGGAAAACAACTCCCACCGTAACCAATGCCTGGAAACAAAAATCGTTTTCCAATTCTAGCATCGCTACCCATTCCTTTTCTCACCGTTTCTACGTCAGCTCCTACTTTTTCGCAAATATTTGCAAGTTCATTCATAAATGTTATTCGAGTTGCTAAATAAGAATTTGCTGCATATTTTGTAATTTCAGCACTGCGCTCATCCATAAAATAAATTGGATTTCCTTGACGAACAAATGGTGCATATAATCGTTGCATCCAATCTTTTGCTTTTTCGCTGCTACAGCCAATCACTACTCTATCTGGTTTCATAAAATCTTCTACAGCTACACCTTCTCTTAAAAACTCTGGATTGCTTACTACATCAAATTCACCATTGTAGTTTTCTTCAATTTTTGCTTTTACTAATTCTGCTGTGCCAACAGGAACTGTGCTTTTATTAATTACAACTCGATAGGACTTTAATTCCGAAAGAATTTTTCCAATATCATTAGCTACACCCAAAACATAACGCAAATCTGCACTTCCATCTTCGCCTGGAGGAGTGGGCAATGCTAAAAATATCAAATCGCATTTTTCGATTGCTGACTTCAAATCTGTTGTAAAATGTAATCGGCCTTCTTTGCTATTTCTTTGAAACAACACTTCCAAACCTGGTTCATAAATAACTATTTCACCTGCTTTTAATCTGTTTACTTTTTTTTCATCTATGTCAACACAAATTACATTGTTTCCACTTTCTGCAAAACATGTTCCCGACACTAAACCTACATATCCTGTTCCAATTACTGCTATATTCATTAATTAAATATTTTCTATTATTTCTAAAAAATTTGATGTAATAAATTCTAATTGGTCATTGGTCATTTCGGTATGAATAGGCAATGAAATTACCCGATGAGTCAACCAATCTGTTGTTTCCAATTCAATTTGATTTACAGAGAAAGCCTCAAACATTTTTTGTCTATGGGCAGGAATTGGATAATAAATCATTGAAGGAATTCCCTTTTCTTGCAATTTTTCTTGAATTAAATTTCTGTCTTTTTCTTCAATAATCATGGTGTATTGATGAAAAACATGATGAGAATATGAAGCTCTAAAAGGTGTTTGTATAAATTTATTTCCCGAAAATGCATTATCGTAATAATCAGCTACTTTTCTACGTGCATCGCAATATGCATCTAAGTGATTTAGTTTTACGTTTAAAATTGCCGCCTGAATGCTGTCCAACCTTGAATTACATCCAACTACATCATGTACATATTTTACACTTTGTCCATGATTTGCTATCATTTTTAGTTTTGCTGCCAATTCATCATTGTTTGTATAAATGGCTCCGCCATCACCATAACAACCTAAATTTTTTGAAGGAAAAAATGATGTCGTTCCAATATCGCCCATTGTACCGTTTGCTTTTTTAGTGCCATCGGCAAAAGTATAATGTCCGCCAATTGCTTGGGCTGTATCTTCAATTACTGCAATATTATGTTTTTTAGCTAAAGCCAAAATCGGTTCCATATCAGCACTTTGTCCATATAAATGAACGGGCACAATTGCTTTTGTTTTGGGAGTTATCAATTTTTCAACAGATGCTACATCCATTGTAAATGTATCTTTAATTACTTCACAAAAAACAGGTGTAAGATTTAATAATCCAACAACTTCAACAGTTGCAATATATGTAAACGAAGGCGTAATAACCTCATAGCCTGGTTTTAAATCTAATGCCATTAATGCAATTTGTAAAGCATCAGTTCCATTAGCACAAGGAATTACGTGTTTTACATTTAAATAATTTTGCAACGCAATTGCAAAATCTTGTACAGAGGGACCATTTATAAAAGTAGTATTGTCTATTACTTTTTGAATGGCAACATCTACTTCATTTTTTATTTTCAAATATTGAGTTTTCAGGTCAACCATTTGTATATTTTGCATAAAATAATTTTAAAATTGAAGCACAAAAATACTAACTTGAAGGAGATATTATTGATTTATTTTTTTTAAATTATTAAAAAAAATAGACCAATTTTCTTAAGCCTAATTTTCATTATATTTAAATCTTAGTTTTTTCAAATTTTCACTAATTTCCCACTTACATCCCAATTTTAACAAAAAATAGGTGTCAATTTCCCACTACCCCTACTTCGAGGGTGGGGGTACCCACCCCAGAACACAACTCGAGGAGCTAAAAGCATAACTCGCCTAGTTCCGAACACAACTCACTATGCTTGGAACACAACTCGCCGAGTTAAAAGCATAACTCGAGGAGTTCCAATCACAACTGACGAAGCTAAAAGCACAACTACACTATGTTTTTAGCACAACTCACCGAACAAAAAGCTTAGCTAGCTGAGCAAATTACTAAACGGACTATGCAAAAAGCATAAGTGGCTTATGTTATGAAGTGGGTTTTGCTAATGAATTGTGAATTTGCTTTAGTAGTTTATGGAAAAATTCTTCCTTTCTTTTTGTCTTGATACAAAAAGAAACAAAAAAATCAAGTCTTACGAGTAAAAGCTACTCCAAAACGTTTTCGGCTAAAATTTCTAAACTCATTCGCCGATGGCGAACTCAAACATTAGAAATTTTTTGACGCCTCAATCGTTTTTCCGCTTAACGCTTTTTCTCGAAGGACGGTCATTTTTTTTCAATAAAATTAATTGAAAAGAACAAGTAAATTTTATTATAAAAAACGAATGTATAGAAGCTGAGCCACCGAAAAATCGGCGGCTAGAAAAGCCTTAGCGTGGGGCGATATTTTTCGGTCTCTTTTTCTTTTGTTACTTTTCTTTTGGAGAGGCAAAAGAAAAGTTAAGTGAAATTAGATTTTAGTGATTACACCAAAAAGGCGTGAAAAGTTAGAGGAAATATATAGCTGGGTTCTTCTTTTCTTTTTGTCTTGATACAAAAAGAAACAAAAAAATCAAGTCTTACGAGTAAAAGCTACTCCAAAACGTTTTCGGCTAAAATTTCTAAACTCATTCGCCGATGGCGAACTCAAACACTAGAAATTTATTAACGCCTCAATCGTTTTTCTGCTTAACGTTTTTTCTCGTAGGACGGTCATTTCTTTTTAAACTAATAATTTCTATAAAAACAATCGTCATTGCTGCGGGAAAAGATAAAATACAAAAAGAAAAGAGTAGAGAAATTAACTTTATAATTCAAATGACGTAAATTTGAGTAGTGAATAATGAGACTATAAATATATTTTCGCAGAGTCGCCTACGGCAGACTCTGCGAGGACGAATGAAAAGCAGGTTTTTTATTCTTCTGTTTAGTTCAATTTTGCTAAAAGGAGCATTATTTGCACAACGTGCTTATGATGGAGAAGTAATGATGGGCTTAAATGGTGTGATAATGAAGTTTATAAATAGCAATATTCCAATTCTTGATACACCTAAGCATGTGTTTTATCTATATTCAGCAGGTTCATCATCCATTGCTGACAAAAATGGAAGGCTATTATTAGCTTCAAGTAATTATACACTTGCGGATAGAAACGGAGATTCTATTTTAAATGGTGGTGGACTAAACTTTGGTTTAGATATGGATAAAATGGGATACAAAGATATGGGTTGGAGTAAATGGCCCCAAAGTTCCATTATCCTCCCCAAAGGCGATAATGGACAATACTATGTTTTTACCACCACTATGAGCGATAGTGCCTTTGATGAATGGCAAAATTTCCCTGCGCTCTTCCGATTTGATAGGCTTACTTATCATATTGTGGATATGAACGCCAATGGAGGCAAAGGCGAGGTGATTGAAAAAAATAAGATGCTGATGAAAGATATGCCCATCGCCTCCAATAGAATGACAGCGGTAAAACATGCCAATGGGCGAGATTGGTGGCTGGTAAAACCCCACCAAAAAGAGCATATCTTTTATACCTTTTTAGTTACAGAGCAAGGCATATCGGCACCTTTAGTACAGAGTTTTAATTTTCCTCCATTGGGTACTTTTGGCGGAACAAGAGGTCAATCTTGCTTTAATCGAAAAGGAGATATGTATGCTTATGGCACAGAAGGAGATAATAAAGTTTATGTATTTAATTTTGACAGGTGCAATGGCACATTTTCCCCTTATCATGTATATCCAATTGCCAAAGATTCTGTGGCTCAAGGCTATAGAGCAATAAGAGGTGTATGCTTTTCACCAAATGATAAATTATTATATGCTAGTTCTCCTTATCAAATATACCAAATAGACATAGCAGATACTAGTGAGCAAAGTATTATATATGGACATCATTATGTTTTTGATAGTGTTTACTTTCCATTTTATAATAATTTATATTTAAGTGCAGATGATAGAATTTATGTTGGCACACTTCATTGTGTACTTGCTTCAATGAGTTATTTTAATACGCCCAACGAACGAGGCTTGGCAAGTGGCTATTGTACTCGTTGCTTAGTTACACCCTATGCCAATGCGTGTTCCTTGCCCAATATTCCCAATTATCATTTGGGCGCATTAGTTGGCTCTGCTTGCGATAGCATACGTCCACCTATTCCAATACCTGAAGAAGTAATCATAGTCCCTAATGCATTTAGCCCCAATGGCGATACCAAAAACGATACCTGGCATATTCTCAACTCTTCCCAACTTCTAGCCCAAGGCATAAGCATAGAAGCCTGTGGCATATACAATCGCCTCGGCAATAAAGTGTATGAAGGCAAAGGCATGGGTATAAGCTGGAATGGACTTGGCTATGCCATAGACACTTATTTTTATTTTATAAAATATAAACTCAAAGATGGTACGGTAAAGATAAAGAAAGGAGATATAACGTTGTTGAGGTAAAAATTAATTATGTATCACAGATTTGAAGGGTAAGTGAAGGTTAAAATTTTGCCAAAAAATGTTTAGGTTTGTAAGATGAAATATTCATTGTATATTATTATCGGAATGTTGTTTTTAAGTCAACATACTTTTGCGCAAGCAAATGAAAATAAAGATGATGAAAAACCAAAGGCAGATAACATCTGGCAAGTAGAAGTTATGGGCAGTTATGATAAATCTTTGGCAGATTACGCCATTCGGTTTGGAAATGGTTTTAGAATTGGCGGAGGTGTTAAATACAAAACAAAAAAAAATCTAGTTTTTGGCGGAAAATTTTTATTTATCGTTGGCGGAAAAGTTAAAGAACCCGGACTTTTGCAAAATGTTTACACACCTATAAACGGAGGAATAATAAATCAATATGGTGAATTGCTAAACATTGGTGTTTTTCAACGAGGATATATGTTTGGTTTTGATGCAGGAAAGGTATTTTCATTAAAAGAATCGGAGCCAAATAATGGAATATTAGCATTATCAGGAATTGGTTTTATACAGCATAAAATAAATCTTTTTGACAGAGATAATAATATTCCGCAGCTAAAAGGCGAATATAAAAAAGGATACGACAGGCTTACAAATGGTTTATATCTTCATCAATTTGTAGGCTATCAACACTATTCTGGCAATAAATTAATTAATTATTTTATTGGTTTAGATTTTACTTGGGGTTTTACACAAGGCAGGCGAGATTATTGGTTTGATTTAGCAAAACCAGGCAATGACAAACGAAACGATTTAATGTTTGGCATTCATGCAGGCTGGATAATTCCTTTTTACAACAAAAATGCTGAAGAAATATTTTACTAATGTTTTCTTTTTTCTATAATTTATTTATTCAACTTTATTTTTTAGCTATTAAACTTTTTTCAATGGTTGATAGCAAAGCAAAAAAATGGATAGATGGCAGAAAAAACCTTTTTGAAGTAATTGAACATGAATTGAAACAACGTTCAGCAAAACGAATTTGGATTCATGTGGCATCACTTGGTGAATTTGAACAAAGCTTACCGTTGAAAAAAAAACTGCTAGAAACGAACAAAAATTTTGAAATAATTACCACTTTTTTCTCTCCTTCGGGATATGAAATTGCAAAAAAAACGTATCCTGACGAACTCTTTTTTTACTTACCATTAGACACTAAAAAAAATGCAAAACGATTTATTGAACTCGTAAACCCAACCTTAGTTTTTTTTATTAAATATGAATTTTGGAAACATTTTTTAACTGCATTAAAAGACAATCAAATTCCTGTTTTTTTAGTATCAGGAATTTTTAGAAAAAATCAACTTTTTTTTAAAAAATATGGCGGTGGTTTCAGAGATATGCTATCTTGTTTTTCGGCTTTTTTTATTCAAAATAATGAAAGCATATCACTTCTAAAAAGCATTGGATATGAAAACAGTATTTTGACTGGAGACACAAGATATGAAAGAGTTTTAGAATTGAAAAACTTGCCTTTTAATGATGAAAAAATAGAATCTTTTATAGCAAGTAAAAAAGTATTTGTAGCTGGTAGTGTTTGGGAAAGCGATATTGAATTTTTAAAAAAAATAATTTTAAAATTACCTTCAAATTTTGTCTGTATTTTAGCACCACATGATATCGAAAAATTTGACAAAAATTTATTAAATTTTACTTCATTTTCAACTTATTCAAATTTTGATAATTCTTCATCAAAAATATTAATACTTGATACTATCGGGATGCTTTCAAAAATTTATCGAACAGCAACTTTTGCTTATGTTGGAGGTGGATTTGGCAAAGGGATTCATAATATTTTAGAAGCAGCAATTTATAATATTCCGGTATTGATTGGTCCCAAACACGAAAAGTTTTTTGAAGCAAAAGAATTATTGACTAAAAAATTAGTTTTTGAAATAAAAAACAATGGAGAAGAATTCGACATTTTACCATTTTTAGAAAAAAGAGAGCCCTTTATTGTAAAAAGCATGTCATTTTTTGACCAAAAAACAAACGCTAGTCAAAAAATTATCGTCTATTTGATTGAGAACAACTTTTTATAAAAAAAATTACAACTTAGTGAGGTTTTTTTATGCTATAAAGTTAAAGATACTTATATTAGCAGATTAAATTAAGCTATTATTACGAAGATTATGAAACGCATTTTGACAATAATACTATTTTTCAGCGCTATGTTCAATATATTGCCTGTTTTTTCACAGCAATTAATTTTTGGACCAGACACTGTTTGTATCAATAACGAAGTTCAATTTACTACAAATGTAAATGGAGCAAGCTCTTATTATTGGGGATTTTGTTCTGCATATTTAAATAATATTCCCCAAGGAAGTAGCATTGCAGCAGGAACAGGATTGAATCAGCCATCAGCAACAACTATGGTAAAAGACAGCACTGGCAATTATTTCGTGTTTGTTGTAAATGAAATTCCGCCCTTTAACATTACTCGATATGCATTTGGAAATAGCTTATCAAATGTTCCTGTGGCTAGTAATTTAGGAAATTTTGGCGGCATGATTTCTTCTACAAGCAAAGGATTTCAAATTGTAGGTGAAGGCGGAAATTATTATGGTTTTTTAACATCAGGAAATGGATTTGCCAACTCTAGATTGATTCGTATTAATTTTGGCAACAGTTTAGCAAATAATTCTCCAGTAGCAACTGCAAATAATTTAGGAAATTTTGGCGGATTGCTTATCAATCCTCAAGATTTATATGTTTTTAAAGAAGGTACTGATTGGCACGCATTAATTTTATTAGCTACAAGTAGCACTTTAGTTAGATTGGATATAGGATCAAATATTGCAAATAATACACCACCTCCTCCAATATCTTTATTAAACCCAGGAGGATTTTTAGGATTTCCAACAGGACTTTGGCCCGTTTTTTCAAATGGAAATTGGCATTTATTTGTTAGCAATGCAATTACTGAAAGCATTACACGAATAGATTTTGGTGGCACTTTATTAAATGCAGCACCAGTTGCTTTAAATCTTGGAAATTTTGGTATTTTAAATGGAAAAGGACCTCGTGACATTTCAATAATTAAAGATTGTGGTAATTATTATGCCTATATCACTACTGAAACAAGCAGCGAAATTACCATGTTAGATTTCCAAGGAAATATTATGAATATTTTACCTGTAGCAACAAACCTTGGAAATTTTGCGGGATTTAATAATCCTAGATATTTGACAAATTTTGTAAGAAGTAGAGATAATGTATATGCATTTACTGCAAATAATTCAGATAATTCATTATCAAGAATAGAATTCAATAGTTGTACAGGATCTATTCCATTTTCTTCAGAT
Source organism: Chitinophagaceae bacterium (assembly GCA_017988595.1). Taxonomy (GTDB): domain Bacteria; phylum Bacteroidota; class Bacteroidia; order Chitinophagales; family Chitinophagaceae; genus JAGNRR01. The sequence goes on along the minus strand of JAGNRR010000010.1, from coordinate 3,031 downwards.
TTACAATTTCCTCCTTTAGTAACATACCCAAACCCAGGTTTATATAATATTTATTTTGTATCAGATGAAGGATTGCCAACTATGCAAGTAGATTGCAAATTGATAAATGTAATCAACAGACCTGCTGTTCAATTACACAATGACACAACAATTTGTTTAGGTGATTCTATATATATGACTGCTAATGGACCTGGCTTATATTCTATTTTATGGACACCACCTTACAATATTTTTCCATCATCTGGCGATACCGAAACGGTTCATTTTTATCCAAGAGAAGATGTAACTTATAATATTCACATGGAATTTAGTTCAAAAGGTGGATGTGCATTTGACACTACAGCAACAATTAAAGTTAGTCAAGTAGTAGCAGATGCTGGTGAAGATAGATTTGTGGCTGATGGAGCAGTTGCTTTACTTGGTGGACCAAATACTTCTAGAGGACCAGAATATTCTTATTCATGGACACCAACTATTTATTTAGATAAAAGTAACATACATGATCCATCTGCTAGTCCACAAGATGTAATCTATTACTATTTCACTGTAACGAATGATTCTTCAGGATGTACTGCAATGGATACTGTAAAATTAGATTATGATTGTACTGATGTTAATTTACCAAATGCATTTAATCCGATAAGTTCAATACCAGAAAATAGAAAATTTAGAATTTTGAATCATCAGTTTTTTCAATTAGAATATTTTAGCGTATTTGATCGTTGGGGAAATTTAGTATTTGAATCTAAAGATGAAAAAATAGGATGGGATGGCACGTATAATAATATTCAACTTCCTCCCGACAATTATGTTTGGATAGTAGATGGCTATTGTAAAAATGGTAAACGGGTTAGAAAAACAGGAACCGTTTTACTAGTTCGATAATATATTTTTTATACAAAAAATTAATTTTATGAAATTAATACTCTTATTATTCATTTCTTGTTTTTTATTCAAATCAAGTTATACTCAAAATGCCAAAGACTTCTTTGAAAAAGGAAAAAAATTAGAAAAAGAACTAAACGAAAAAGCTGCTTTTGAAGAATATAAAAGAGCAATCGCAATCAATGGTAAACATATAGAATCTTTGTGTAGTGCAAGCTTAATGTGTTCAAGAATTGGAAATAGAGAAGCAAATACTAATTCGAAAAAATCTTATTTCACAGCAGCAAAAAATTATGCTACAAAAGCTTTAGCATTGAATGAAAATTATGCAGATGCAAATTATGTAATGGCAGTTGCAATGGGACGAATGGCATTAATTTCTGGAACTAAAGAAAAAGTTGGTGCTTCAAGAAATATTCATAAATACTCTAAACGCTGCACTCAAATAGATCCTAAACATGCTGAAGGTTGGATGCTTTTAGGCAAATACAATTACGAAATTTCCAATTTGAATTTTGCCGAAAAATCTGCTGCAAACTTGTTATTTGGCGGTTTACCAGAAGGGGATATAAATACTGCAATTTCATGTTTAGAAAAGAGCATTATATTGAACAATAAAAGTGTTTTAGCTCATTTAGAGTTAGGAAAAGCTTATAAACAAGTAAACAAAAATGATGAAGCTAAAAAAATATTGAAAGCGGCTTCACTCTTAAATATTATTGTATTTGATGATACAAGGTTAAAAAACGAATGTGCTGTATTACTTAAAACAATAAAATAATTTATTTACCTAATTTCTTCAAAGCAGCTTCAATTTTTTGAATCCTACTTTCAGAACTTGGATGTGTACTGTTCATTTCATCGCGTTGTTTTCCTCCGCTGGCTTCTGCTAAAATTTGTTGCACTCGTATTGCTGCTCTTGGATTATAACCTGCATCGTTTGTATATCTTACACCATAATCATCAGCTTCTAATTCATCATCTCGTCCATATTTTAAATTCATCATTTGACCAACATAATTAGCAACCTGTGCACCACTCATATCACTTCCCATTGCTACTCCTTGAACAATACCATTCATCAATCCTTGTTTTGCCATTTGTTCTGCACTATGTCTATTGATAACATGTCCAATTTCATGACCTAAAACAGCTGCAACTTGATCTTCGCTATCCAAACGTTTTAGAAGTGCTGCTGTTATAAAAATTTGACCACCTGGCAATGCAAAAGCATTAATTACATTTTCATCTGCTAAAACATGAAAATTAAATTGATAAGGGCTTTTGGCAGCTTGACTTGAATTTACAATACGCATCCCAATGGCTCGAATTTTTAATTGGACATTCTCATCTGGATATAACCCTCCAAACTCAGCAGCCATAGATGGAGCAGATTGCAAACCCATTGCTACTTCTTGTTCTGGTGATAAATCCACACGTTGTTTTTCTCCGGTTACTGGATTTACTTGAGATTTCATGTAGTAAGATGCTACAGAAAATAAAACAAATCCAAGCATTATTATTAATCTAATAGGAATTTTTCGTGGTTGCATAAAATTATTTTTGAGGTTCTATAAAATCTTTTAAGATATAAATGGCAATTAATAAAAAAGCAGCAGTTGCCCCTGCAATAAACATCCCATAAGAAACGGCAACTGCTATTGCTGTAGTAGCCCAAAGTGCAACAATATTCGAAAAATCTTGAACTTTATTTTGATCAACAACATAAGTTCTTGCAGAAACTAATCCTGCAGATATAATAATTGCAGCGATAATTATTGGCGTTTGTTCAGATGGAAATAGTTTTATAGCCATTAGAGTAAACAACGATGTCGCTAATGCCATAGTGGAATAAGTTCTAATGCCTGCTATTTTTCCAAAGCGTTGTCGCTCAATTCCAATACACAATCCTAAAAATGTGGCTAGTGCCATGCGTAAAATAAAATGTAGTTCAGGTATGTTTTCCAAAGTAAAATGATTTGAGAATACAAATTAAACAAAAAATTGGAATACTTGTGAGTGTAATTAAAAAAAATAATGAAATTGTGAATTATTAAATAAATAAAAAATAAAACTTAACTTTGTTTCATTGAAAAAAAGAATTTCATATAGTATCATTTTTCTGTATTTAGTATCTGTTATGCAT
>JAGNRR010000123.1 GCA_017988595.1 Chitinophagaceae bacterium | reverse complement strand
CATATAAACAACACTAAATTTGACTATCGAAAAAATTTTACTTCAAAAACAAAACCGTAAAAAAAATAATGAGGAAAGGTAAAATCATAATGTTGAGTGCAATATTAATTGCAGGGTTATGTCAAAATGTAAAAGCACAAGATCCAGATTTAAGCGGAAAATACAGTACCATCACAACAGCAGTGCCATTTATGAGAATAAGTCCAGATGCTAGAAGTGGTTCTATGGGCGAAGTAGGATTGGCAATAAGTCCAGATGCAAATTCGCATTTTTGGAATGTAGCAAAAGTTGTAATGAATGAAAATGAAGCAGGACTTTCAATTTCATACACACCTTGGTTGCGTGATATTGTTGGGGATATTTCATTATCATATCTTTCTGGATATTATAAATTTGGACCAGAAGATAATAAAAATCAAGCTATAAGTGCTTCATTAAGATATTTTAATTTAGGTCAAATTCAATTTACAAATATTAATGCAGAACCAGCAGGACAAGGAAATCCTAATGAATATGCATTTGATATTGGCTATTCTAGAAAATTGAGTGAAAGCTTTTCTATAGGATTAACAGGGAAATTTATTCATTCTGATGTTATGAATGGGGTTACCAATTCAAGTGGCACACAAGTAAAAGCAGGAAACTCGTTTGGAGTTGATTTTGGTGCATTTTACACCAAATTATTGCCAGAAAACGAACAAGGTTTTGCTTCAAAATTAAATTTTGGCGCGGCCATTACTAATTTAGGTTCAAAAATTTCTTACACAGGCGATAGAAAAGATTTTATTCCAACAAATTTAGGATTGGGTGCTGCGTATGAATATAATTTAGATGAATTTAATCAAATAACTTTTGCATTAGATTTAAATAAATTATTAGTGCCTTCTCCAACTTATGAATTGGATACATTAGGTGTTTTAGTTCAAACTTATCCTCATGAAAAATCTTTGATGAGTGGAGTATTTGGTTCATTTGGCGATGCTTATGGAGGTGGTAGTGAAGAATTTAAAGAAATAATGTGGAGTGTAGGTGCAGAATATGCTTATCAAAAACAATTTTTTGCACGTGCAGGTTATTTTTATGAAACACAATTAAAAGGGGATAGAAAATATTTGACACTTGGACTAGGTGTGAAATACAATATTTTCGGATTAAATTTTGCTTATTTAGTACCTTCAGGATCAGGAATCAATAGAAATCCATTAGCCAACACACTTCGCTTTTCATTAATGTTTGATTTTGCCGATTTTTCTAAAATTGCAAAAGGAAAACCAAAAGAAAAGAAAGAAGATAGCCGAAGCGAACAAAAATCAAAATCTGAAGAAGAAGCTGAATAATTAATTATGTTTCGAATTGGTCATGGAATTGATTTTCATAAGTTAGAAGACGGAAAAGATTTTTGGATAGGAGGAATAAAAATTCCACATACTAAAGGAGCCGTAGGACATTCAGATGCCGATGTTTTGCTACACGCAATTTGTGATGCGCTTTATGGCGCTTTGGCACTTGGCGATATTGGCACACATTTTCCCGATACAGACCCTAATTTGAAAGGAATTGACAGTAAAATACTATTGCGAAGTTGTATTAAATTAATTAGAGAAAAAGGCTACGAAATAGAAAATTTAGATAGCACACTTTGTTTACAAGCACCAAAAATAAATTCGTTTATTTTGGCTTTAAGACAAAGTATTGCTGAAGTTTTGGAGGTGGAATTGGAAAAAATTTCAGTTAAAGCAACCACTACAGAACGTTTGGGTTTTGTAGGTAGAGAAGAAGGAGTTGAAGCTCATGCAGTAGTTTTTTTAAAAAAAAATAATATTTAAAATAAATAATTCAAAAAAAATAGAAATGTTTCATTACTATTTCTTATAATTGTACTTTAAACTTGGTAAAACAAACTATGAAAAAAATAATTTTAAGCGCACTTTTATTTTCAGCACTAATTTTAGCTAACAATAGCGCAAATGCGCAATTCGATCAAGATATGGTTAGAGTATATCGTTGGTTTAATTCAGTAGATAAAAACTATGTAACCCTTGCTGAAGGTGAAATTCAAGAAGGACAGCTTTTGCAATGGAAGTATAAAGAAAAAACAATGTTGTTTTATGCATATAAAACTCCTGGAGCAGACAGAGTAGCAGTTTATCGTTGGACAAACCCTGTAACAAAAGATCAAGTAAGTATCGCAGAAGATGAAGTACTTGATAGCGATATGATGCAACAAGGTTATACTTTGAAATCATTACAATTTTATAGCCCAATTCGTCGTGCACAAAATCATATAGCAGTATATCGTTGGATGAAACAAAAAACAAAAGATTGGGTTACTGTTCCAGAATTTGGCGATACAGATAAATATATTGGAAAAGGATTTCGCCAAAAAACATTTCAGTTTTATGGTATCATGAGAAATGATGGCGAATAATTATTAAAAAAATTTCAAAAACTCACCTTAGTTAAGGTGAGTTTTTTTTATACTAAAAAATAGAGAAATGTCAAAAATAAATGCAGCTATAACAGGAGTTGGAGGATTTGTTCCAGAAGATAAATTAACCAATGCTGATCTTGAAAAACTTGTTGATACAAACGATGAATGGATTACATCAAGAACAGGAATAAAAGAAAGACGAATATTAAAAGGAAAAAATCAAGGAACTTCTGTGTTGGGAATTGGTGCTGTAAAAAATTTAATTGAAAAAACAAAGGTTGATCCGCTTGAGATAGAATTATTAATTTGTGCAACAACAACTCCAGATTATGTTTTTCCGGCAACTGCAAATATTATTAGCAATGAAGTAGGATTAAAAAATGCATTTAGCTTCGATATCAATGCGGCTTGTAGTGGATTTTTATATGCATTAACAACTGCAGCAAAATATATTGAAAGTGGATTTTATAAAAAAATAATAGTTGTAGGTGGCGATAAAATGAGCTCCATTATAAATTATGAAGATAGAGCCACTTGTGTAATTTTTGGAGATGGAGCAGGTGCAGTATTGCTTGAAGCAACAGAAGAAAAAGTAGGAATAATAGATAGTATATTAAAATCCGATGGGTCTGGTAGACAATATTTATATCAACAATCTGGAGGTTCTGTAAGTCCGCCAAGCATCGAAAGTGTTACAAACAAAGAACATTATGTACATCAAGAAGGACAAACGGTTTTTAAATTTGCGGTAACAAATATGGCAGATGTGGCCTATGAAATTATGGAAAGAAATAATTTAACTGCAGATGATATTGCATGGTTGGTACCTCATCAAGCAAATAAACGAATTATAGATGCCACAAGACAACGAATGGGATTGGATGAAAAGAAAGTAATGATTAATATTCAACGATTTGGAAATACCACAAACGGCACTTTGCCACTTTGTTTGTGGGAATGGGAGAAAGATTTACGTAAAGGTGATAATTTAATTTTAGCTGCTTTTGGTGGAGGATTTACATGGGGTTCTACTTTTATTAAGTGGGCTTATGATGGTGATAAAATATAGGTTTTCCTTACAATACGTTTTTATATTTTAATCTCACTGAATTAGCAATAAGCACAATATCGCTAAAAGCCATAATGGCTGCGCCCCACGTAGGTGTCAAATAGCCACTTGCAGCTACTGGAATAGCAATAATATTATAAAAAAATGCCCAAAATAAATTTTGTTTTATTGTTAAAAAAGTATGTTTACCCAATCCTATAGCTAAATTTAAATGGGATAATTTGTTTGTACTTAGTATAACTTGCGCAGACTGTATGGCGATTTGAGAAGCCTCGCTCAAAGAAATGCCAATGTCGGCTTTAGTAAGAGCAGGACTATCATTTATGCCATCTCCAACCATTGCTACTATTCCTGTTTCTTGGAATTCAGTTATTTTTTCAAATTTTTGTTCGGGTAATTGTTCTGCAAAAAAAGCATCTAAATTTAATTCATCAGCGATTGGGTTACATTTTTCATATCTATCACCACTTAATAAAATTGTTTTATATCCTTTATTTTTTAAGGCTTCAATAGTTTCTTTTGCATCAATTCGTAATTCATCTTTTAAATCTATCCAACCTAAAATGTCATTATTTTTTAATAAATATAAATCGTGTTTTTCTTTAGTATCATTATTCAATATTCGATACGAACCTAAAATGTAAGTATTGTTATTTTCATCAATTGCTTTTAAGCCAAAACCTTTTATTTCTTCTACTTGCTCAAGTTGAACATTATTATTTGCTTGCCAAAATTTTAAAATGCTTAGTGCTATAGGATGAGATGATTTTTTTTCAATTGCAATTACGATATCTTTAAAATCAGATTCATTAATTTTATCTTTATCAAAAAACCAATTTCCAATTTGTAATTTTCCTGTGGTTAATGTTCCTGTTTTATCAAAAATGATATGTGTTATTTTACTAAAATTTTCAAGCGTATCAGCACCTTTTATCAAAATTCCATTTTTTGCAGCTCTACCCATTCCCACCATAACAGCAGCTGGCGTTGCAAGACCCATAGCACATGGACAAGCAATTACCATAACAGCAATTGTGCGCATCATACTTTCCGAAAAAGGAACTGATGCAACAAAATAATTTAATAAGAATGTAAGTATGGCAATAGCAATTACAAGTGGAACAAATTTAGCCGAAATTTTATCTGCAAGTTTTTGCATGGGTGGTTTTATGGCTTGTGCTTTATTTACCATTTCAATGATAGAAGATAAAGCTGTGTTTTTTCCTACAGCCGTTATTTTCATCCGAAAATTTCCGTCTTTTAAAATCGTTCCACCAATTACATGATCATCTATATTTTTTTCTATAGGCAAGCTTTCGCCAGTCATCATACTTTCATCAAGTAATCCAAAACCTGAAATTAGTTTTCCATCTAATGGTATTTTATCACCTGTATTTATTTGTACAACATCATTAATCTTTAAGAAAGCATTATCTATTTCCATGATACTTTCTTTTCCAATACTATCTACTTGAATAAGTTTTGTTTTGACTTTTTGTAATTGAAGTAATGATTTTAATGCTGTAGAAGTAAATCGAGATGTGTATTCTTCCAAATAATTACCTGCTAAAACTAATGTGATTATAGATGCTGTAGTTTCAAAAAATAAATAGTTGTGTGCATTTTCTTTATAAAAAAGCCAACCAATTATACTATATATAAATGCGGCTGAAGCGCCAACAATTACCAAAACATCCATGTTTGGCAGTTTGTTTTTTAAAGATCTCAAAGCACTTTTGCCAAAATATAAAATGCCAACTATATAAGGTGGAATACTTAAAATAAATTGAACAAGAGGCATATGTAATGGTTTCCAAGTAAAAAACATATGAGCTATTAATGGCAACCAAAATAAAAAACTAATTTTTAAATACGGCAATACTTCACTATGATGGTGTATTTTATTTTCATCAATTAAGGTTTCTCTTTTGGAATAACCTAATTTTTCTAATCCTTCAAAAAATGTAGATTCATTTTCATTTTCATTAATTGAAAAAATAACTTCGCCTGTTGAAGAATTTGCTACAATGTCAGAAGCACCTTTATTTTCTAAAAATTTAGAAATAGTTAATGCACAATTTCCGCATGTCAATCCGTTAAGTTCGCATTTTATTTCTTTAGTCATCTTATGCAAATATAAAATTTATTTAATGGAGAGCTGCAGCCTTTTCATTCCTTTCATGTAAATTTGTTTTACAATGGAAATAATTTTTTCTTTAAATGAAATTGATGAAGTAGCAAAACAAATTTTGGAACAGCTTAATGAACATAAAATTATAGCTTTTTATGCGGAAATGGGCAGTGGAAAAACTACATTGATTAAAGCTATTTGTCAGCAATTGGGCGTAAAAGATACCATAAGTAGTCCAACATTTTCTATCATAAATGAATATATAATTGATAAAAATAAAAAAG
>JAGNRR010000122.1 GCA_017988595.1 Chitinophagaceae bacterium | reverse complement strand
ATATACATACCACTTCGGATACATTCGAGCAATATTAAGCCACTGTATAATCGATTTTTCTTGATTGCTTAAATATGGAAAATTACCAACAACTGCAGTATATTTCATTACTAGCATTGAATCTTTATTTATTACATTGATATCTTTGGAACTGGGTGCTTGCGAAAAAACTAGGTTGAATGAAAATAATATAGATAGTAAAAAAATAAGCTGACCAATGTTTTTACTTTTTAAATTCATATCGTAAAATTAAGCAATAATTGTTTTTAATTAAATAAATCAAAGTCGGCTGCCTGAAAACTTTGTTAAAAAAAATTTTTGACTAAATTAATTTATTAAATTAAAAGTGAAATATTTTATCTCACTTCACCACCCAAAACAGCATCATCATTTGAAACGAAGATAAGCTTTCCGCTTTCGTTTTCTGTCATTAAAACCATGCCATTGCTTTCTATTCCTTTCATTTTTCGGGGTGCAAGATTGGCAACAACCATAACTTTTTTGCCAATCAATTCTTCAGGTGAATAATGAAGCGCAATGCCACTTAGCAATGTTCGGGTTTCAAAACCTAAATCAATTTTTAATTCTAAAAGTTTATCCGCTTTAGCCACTTTTTTTGCTTCAATAATTTGTGCCATACGCAAATCTATTTTTTCAAAATCTGCAAATTCAATAATTGCTTTTTTAATTTCAACAACGTCTTCTTTTTTAACTTCAACAACAGCAGCACTATTTGCATTTAATTTTTCCATTTGAGTAGTCATTTCTTCATCTTCAATTTTTCTGAAAAGCAATTCGGGTGTTTTTATTTTATAATTTGCATTAAGCAATTTTAAACTGCCTGCATTTTCCCAATCTAAAATTTTGTCAACTACACCAAGCATTCCGATTAGTTTTTTTGCTGTAAAAGGTAAAAAAGGATTCATAAGAATAGCAAGATTTGCACTTAATTGCAAACACAAATGAAGACAATTGTTTACTAAAATAATATTGTCGGGATGTTTCCAGGGTTCTTTTTCTTGTAAATATTTATTGCCACTTCTGGCCAAATCAATAACTGCAAAAAGTGCTTCTCGAAATTTATAGTTTTCAATATTTTTAGAAATCAAATTTTTACTTTCTACAATTGCTTCAAAAAGTTTATCATCTAATTCATCTTTAGCATCTATAACAAATGCAGGAATTTTTCCATCACAAAATTTATGAGTCAGTACCAATGTCCGATTTACAAAATTTCCTAAAATGGCAACAAGTTCGCTGTTGTTTCTTTCCTGAAAATCTTTCCAAGTGAAATCATTGTCTTTATTTTCAGGGGCATTTGCACAAAGAACATAACGCAATACATCTTGTGCATTTGGAAAATCTTTGATATATTCATGAACCCAAACAGCCCAATTTCGACTTGTACTAACTTTTTGCCCTTCGATATTTAAAAATTCATTTGCAGGAACATTGTCTGGTAAAATGTAATCGCCATGCGCTTTTAACATTGCTGGGAAAATAATACAATGAAATACAATATTATCTTTTCCAATAAAATGAACCAATTTAGTATCTTCTTGTTGCCAATATTTTTTCCAATCTGCCGTCAATTCTTTTGTGGCAGAAATATAACCAATCGGTGCATCAAACCACACATACATAACTTTGCCATCAGTATCTGGAATCGGAATTTTTACACCCCATTCGCTGTCTCGTGTCATTGCTCGGCTTTGCAAACCTTGTTCTAGCCAGCTTTTGCATTGACCCAAAACATTATTTTTCCAATCACTATGTTCATTTTGCAACCAATCTTTGAGCCAAGTTTCATAGTTTTTCAAAGGTAAATACCAATGCGTTGTTTTCTTTTTAATAGGTACAGCATTGCTCAATGCACTTTTTGGATTTATTAGTTCTTCAGGACTAAGCGTACTTCCACATTTTTCGCATTGATCACCATAAGCATTTTCATTCCCACATTTTGGACAAGTTCCAGTAATGTATCTATCGGCTAAAAAAATATTTTTTTCTGGGTCAAAAAACTGTTCACTCTCTTTTTCTTCAAATAGTCCTTTGTCGTATAGGGTTTTGAAAAAATCTTGAGCAGTATCGTGATGCATTTTATTTGAAGTTCTTGAAAAAATATCAAAAGAAATGCCCATTTCTTTAAAGCTATCATTGATTTGCGTGTAATAAAAATCAACTACTTCTTGTGGTGTTTTATTTTCTTTCATAGCTCGTATGGTAATCGGAACGCCATGTTCATCAGTACCACATACAAATTTTACATCTTTTTTATTTGCTCTTAAATAACGAACATAAATATCGGCAGGTAAAAAACAACCTGCCAAATGACCAATATGAATTGGTCCATTTGCATAAGGAAGGGCAGCTGTAACTAAATATTGATTAAAATTTTTCAAGAAAATATAGATTTATTTTGTGTGCAAATTTACAACAAAGCAAGCTAAATTTTATTTAAAAAAGTTGTTGAATTTTAGAGATATCAAAACTAAAACTTACATTTATCTTTTAATATATTATGATAATTATTCCACCATATTTAAAACCAGGTGATTGTATTGGAATTACTTGCCCTGCGGGATTTATAGAAATAAACGAAATAAATGACATGGTAACAAAATTATCATCGTGGGGTTTTAAAACTAAACTTGGAAAAACTGTTGGAACATCATTTAATAAATTTTCGGGAACAGATGAAGAACGAAAAAATGATGTTCAAGAGATGTTAGATGATGAAAATATAAAAGCTATTTTTTTTGGTAGAGGAGGATATGGTGTAGTTCGAATTATTGATGCACTTAATTTTTCTAATTTTATTAAACATCCAAAGTGGCTTTTAGGTTATAGTGATATTACTTGTTTTCATAATCATATAAATAGAAATTTCAATATTTCTACAATTCATGCACATATGTGTACTGGTTATTTTGAATCTAATTATGACTCAATAAGTACACAAAGTATTTTTGATGTAATTAGTGGAAAAACTTTAAATTATAAATTAGAAAATACGAATACGTTTTCAAAATATGGTCAGTCATCTGGACAATTAATAGGAGGAAATTTAGCGTTGATAAGTGATTTAATTGGAACAAATTCAGATATCGAAACTGAAAATAAAATATTATTTATTGAAGATATTGGCGAATATGTTTATAATATCGATAGAATGTTGTGGCAATTTAAAAAAGCGAATAAACTTAATAAGCTTGCAGGATTAATCGTTGGCGGATTTACAGATTTGCAAGACAATGAAATAAAATTTGGCATGTCAATTGAAGAAATAATATTGGAAAAAGTGTCAGAATATAATTTTCCTGTTTGCTTTGATTTTCCTGTTGGACATCAACCCAAAAATTGGGCTTTGAAGATTGGAGTAAAGTATGAATTTGTGGTAAACGAAAATTTTGTTTCCTTGAAAGAAATTAATTTAGTTTAAGCAGTTTTAAAACTTAATATAAAAGTGCTGCCAACATTTAAAGTGCTTTTAACATCAATTGTTGCTTGATGTGCATCAACAACATTTTTTACATAAGTTAAACCAAGTCCAAAACCTTTTACATTATGTTTATTTCCGGTATGTGCTCTATAAAATTTTTCGAAAATATGTTGGCGTACTTCTTTGTTCATACCAATTCCATTGTCTTGAATAGAAATAAGAATTTCTGAACCAATATTTTTAGTTCTAATTTCTATTTCTAAATTTTCTTTCGAATATTTTATTGCATTATCAATCAAATTAAAAATAATATTCGAAAAATGAACTTCATCTGCCATAATAATAAATTGACTAGCTTTTAAATCTAATATATATTTAGCTTGAATTTCGTTCATTTGCAATTCTGTGTTTTCGGTAATTTTTTTAATTACATCGTGAACATTAATTTCTTTTAATGTCATTTTTAATTCCTCTTTTTCAAGTTGTGCAGCATGTAATATTTTTTCAACTTGCTTGTTCATTCTTGTATTTTCTTCTTTTATGATACTGGTGTAATATTTAATTTTTTCGCCGTCTGCTAATACTTTTTGATTATTTAAAGCATCACTTGCCAAGTTTATAGTAGCAATAGGTGTTTTAAATTCGTGAGTCATGTTGTTTATAAAATCAGATTTTATTTCGGATAATTTTTTTTGAGCAAACATTATTCTAAGGGTAAGAACAAAAGCCGTTATTATGATACCTGTAAAAAATAATGCGCCTAACGTCATTAATAAAAAATGATTTTGAAGATAATTTTCTTGTTCTATAATATAGAGATATAGAATTTCATAATTTGGTTCGCCAATTGGAGTAAGTGGAGTTCGTCTTGTATTTACATTATCTAAATAACTTTCTATAAAACCTGTACTATACATTGTAGGCAAAGCTGCTTGGTTAATAATTGCATATTCAAAATCTTGGCGAATGTTTTTTCTTCGAAGCTCGGTTCTGATCAAATCACGCAGTTCGAAATTAGTATAAACTGTTTTTGTTGGTATAGAAGATTCTGTAGTTGCAAAAGGTGAGTTAAATTGAATTTGATAATTATCACGGTCTTTTCTTTGCTGAATACTATCTTTAATTGTTTGCAAAGAGTAATATAAATCTTGGTCATATTTTTCTCTTTTTAACAACATGGCGCTATTAATCCATTGTACTTGCACAAAAATTATTCCTAATAAAGAAATAACAATAAGGGTTATTATTACAGGAAACATTTTTTTCATTGTTGTAAAATTAATTTTAAATTATGAATAAAATGCAGATGTTATTTTCTTTATTCGTTAAAAAGAATACAAAAAATTAAAAATTAGTTTCATTCATTAAATAATTTTTTAAATAATCCTCAACTCCGTCTTCTATTGAATAAAAGTTATTTTCATAACCAGTGCTTTTAAGTTTTTCCATATTTGCTTCTGTAAAATATTGATAAGATGCTCTTATATCAATTGGTGTATCGATATAATTTATAGAAACTGGTAAGTTTAAAGCAGTGAAAATAGCATTAGCCAAATCGTTAAATGTTCTTGCATTTCCAGATCCAAGATTATAAATGCCGCTTTTGAAATCGTTATCTAAAATAAATTCGGTTACTTGTAAAATATCTTTAACGTAAATAAAATCACGTTTTTGTTCGCCATCATTATATTCTTGTTTGTGTGATTTAAATAAAGTAATGGAATTATTTTTTTTGATTTGATTAAAAGCATGAAAAATTACAGAAGCCATTCTTTTTTTGTGATATTCATTTGGTCCATAAACATTAAAAAATTTAAGTCCAGCCCATTTTTTTGGTGTATTTTTTTGGGCAACTTGTTCTAGCACAAATTCATCAAACACTTGTTTTGAAATGCCATAAGGATTTAAAGGTTTTAGGAATTGAATGTTCTTCTCATTGTCTTCATAACCCAATTTTCCATCGCCATATGTTGCAGCACTTGAAGCATAAATAAAATTTATTTTATTTTCACAACTATATTGCCAAAGCATTTTCGAGAAATTTATATTTAATTTTTCAAAAATTGAATTGTCTTGTTCTGTTGTATCCGTTCGTGCGCCAAAATGAATGATGTTTTTAATAGATGAGTGTTCTTTTAAATAATTTTCAAGTAAATCTCTTTCGATAAATGTATAATTCTTTAATGCTTCAAAATTATTTTTTTTATCTAGTTTAGAAAAATCATCAACAAGGATTAAGTTCTTAAAACCTTTTTTTTGCAAGTAAGAAGCCATGCAACTTCCTATAAAACCAGCAGCACCTGTAATTAAAATTTCATCATCTAACATCATATCCTTAAAGTTTAAAAAGTTCTAATACCAGTTCTTTTTTTTGTCTACTAACTGGAATTTCTATGTTGTTTATCAAAATCAATCCTCCGCCTTCTTTTTTGTTATAGGATTCTATATATTTTTTATTTACAATATAAGATTGATG
>JAGNRR010000121.1 GCA_017988595.1 Chitinophagaceae bacterium | reverse complement strand
GTATTAATACTGGCTTTGTTTTTTCCATTATAGGTATCTAAAATTGATAAATAATAGATATGTTCTTTCATTCTTTTATCTGCTACTTCTTGCTGTGCAGCCATGTTATAATAAAATTGAGCATCTTTAAATTTTCCTTGGATTAAACAGAAAGTTGCATAATTACTTGCTGGAAAAATTGGTGTTTTTTTTAAAATTTCATATTCGATATTGGCTTTTGATATATTTTGATTGTAACTATAAAGTATTGCTCTATAATGATTTACACTATATGTTTTACTTAAACTATAATCTGAATTAAATAAAACATCATTATATAAAGCATCTTTTTTAATTTTCAATAATGAAGAGTCTAATAGCTGATGTGCATACTTTTCATTTTCTTCTATAGAATTTCTCAAAAAAGAAAAATGTCTCTTTGTAAAAGTTCTATTTCTGTGTACTGTCCATGCTATCATGTTATAAGTTTCAAGATAATATTCATCTTGTAAATTTATTTTTTTACATAATGTCAAATGTTCCCAAATTTTTTCTGGTTTGTCCATATTGCTATAACAATTCATGAGCAAATAGGCTATGTAATCATAATCGCGATGAAAAGTATAGTTTTCAAAATACAATCCATAATCACTCGAATGTGGCGTTAAATTTTTTTTATAGTCTTTTAATAAAAGTTTAAATGCTTTGTCTAATTGTTCTGCAGCCAGCTTAAAACCTAAATAATCAGCTGCTCTTTCATATCGATATGTGCCTTCAAACATCCAGCCAACATAATATGTACTATCAATTTTTTTAAATTCTCTTGATCTTGGGAGAGCATCTTCGCTGTCATAATTTATTCCAGTTCTTTTTGCATCAATCTCATATCGTAAATCAAGTTTTGATTGAGCTTTACTATTTGTTGCACATATAATTATCATTAAAATACTTACTAAAAGTATTTTATAGAATAATTTATGTAACAAGTTGAATAACATTTTTTAATATAAATTTAA
This sequence comes from Chitinophagaceae bacterium, assembly GCA_017988595.1. GTDB lineage: Bacteria > Bacteroidota > Bacteroidia > Chitinophagales > Chitinophagaceae > JAGNRR01. The sequence goes on along the minus strand of JAGNRR010000121.1, from coordinate 4,994 downwards.
TTTTGTCAATCTTGTTATCTCGTGTTGAATCAATAATTGCAATCCATTTTTTTCGGCTTCTTTATTTTTAAATATCAATCTGTGGTTGAGTACTTCGTGTGCAATTTGAGCTATATCATCTTCTATAACATATGTTCTATTTTGAATAAATGCAAATGCTTTTAAGCATTTTAATAAAATAATTCCACTTCGAGGCGAAGCGCCAAGTGCTATGCCATCATTTGTTCTTGTATTTCTAACCAAATTTGAAACAGATTTTACTATTTCAGGGTGTATGATTACTTGTTCAATTGTTTTTTTAATTTCAATGATATCATTCATGGTCAATACAGGCTGAAGATTTTTGAAATTTGATTCTATTTGTAAATAGGAATTATAAATATCCAATTCCACATTTTCATCAACATAACCAAAAAATATTTTCATAAAAAAACGATCAAGTTGTGCAGCAGGCAAAGGATAGGTGCCTTCCATTTCAATAGGATTTTGAGTTGCAATGGTAAAAAATATTTTTTCCAAAGGAAATGTTTTATCGCCCATCGTTATTTGATGTTCTGCCATACACTCAAGTAATGCGGATTGTACTTTGGGAGAAGCTCTGTTAATTTCATCTGCAAGTAAAATGTTGGTAAACAAAGGTCCTTTTTTGAAAATAAAATCATGATTTTTTTCATCATAAATGTAAGAGCCTAATAAATCCATAGGCAAAATATCAGGGGTAAATTGAACTCTTTTAAAATCAAAATTTTTAATTCCTATTTCTCCTAATGATGCAGCAAGTGTTTTTGCTAAAACTGTTTTTCCTGTTCCAGGGTTATCTTCCAAAAGAATATGTCCTCCTGCTAGCAAACAAGTTACTACTCTAATTATTTGATTTTGTTTTCCTTTAATTACAGTTTCTATATTACTTATTAATTGGTGTGTTTTTTCTACAAGATGTTGTTGTGTTTCCATTTTTATTGAATTTAATTTGGGATGAAAAATTTAAAATATGATGATAGATTTAGAAAACTTAAAATATTTTCTTTTGATTTAATTTGTTGTTTTAAAGTTTGATTAAATGATTTTAAATAGGCTTGAATAAAATTATTTTCATCTTCATTTAATTGTTCAGGGGCATATTTTGATTTTAAATAGATGGTAATAAATTTGGAATAATTTAAATTTAAAGTGGTGTCAATTTTATCTTTCGCAAAACTCAAAATGGTTTCATTCACTTGTTCAAAATTTAGCAAAGCTAGTTTTAATCTGGTATATTGATAAGTATAGTAAGCTTTTTTCAAAGTCCATTTTGTTTTATTTTTTGCTATTTTATAAAACTGTAAGGTAATTAATGGCAAAGAAATTAATATTATGAAACTAAATAAAATTAACCCTAGAATAAGTTTCAAAAAGTTTATAATCGAAACTTTAAGAGAAATATTACTTACAGTTTCAGGTGGATTTTTTTTATTTTCTGTTGATTTTATATAAATATCATCTGGGAAAAATGGCGAAGGAAGTGAAATGATATTTTGATTATTTGTTTGAACAGTATTATTGGTTTCAAATTCTTGATTATACGAAATTGCCATTAATTCTTGTCCTTTTTTTAATGAATTAATTGAAATTTTATTGCTGTCTTTCCATATAAAACATTTATTAGTTCCTATTTCTAAAGGTTTTAAAACGTTTTTATATTCGGCATTTTTATAAAAAACATTTTCAGCAAGTAATGCAATTTTTTTATTTACAGAATCTATTCTTTGTACTTTACCTGCAATTACTAAAATAGCTTTTGGCGGTCTTAATGGTGGAGTGCCATCAGGTTTTGGTGATTGTTCTGCTTCTTCATTGCCAACTGTTGTGTCAAAATCTATCCAGCCATATTCAGGAAAATAAACCTGCACCCAAGCATGTGCTTGATCTGCATAATACCAATACCAACCTTTATTGTTATCGCTTCTATCTATAGTTAAAAAACCTGCCATGATTCGTGTCGGTACATTCATGGCTCTTAAAAGAAATAATGTAGCTCCTGCATAATATGCACAGTATCCATTTTTACTTTCAAATAAAAAATTGATAAGTTTACTGGCATCAGGCACTCCTGGAACTCCTGGATTGTCTGAATATTTATAAACTTGTTCGCCTAGTTCATTTTTTTGCAAAAAATAATCTCGAACAGCAATAACTTTATCAATTGTTGCAAGTTTATTTTTTGATAAACTATCAGCAAGTTTTTTTATCAATTTATATTTTAATTGATTTGGAAAATTTGTATAATAATCGATGAATTCATTTGGTGTATTTTCGTAATTATTTGCTGCTCGAAGCAAAGCAAAACGTTGTTCTTGGAAAAATTGAATTTGAGGATCTGGAGAATTATAAATGAAGTATGCACTATTTAATTCTGACACATAGCTACTTGCACGATAAGCATATTTAAACTCTGCTTGATATTCTTTTTCAACAGAAATTGGTTGTACAAAATAAGAGTTTGATGGTGCAATAAAAAAATCATTTGGAATTTTCTTTTTATAAATTTCAATATCTACTTTTTTTCTGTTTTTTGAATACAATGCATTTTCTAATTTGCTGCTATCTTTTTTAGAAAAAAATAAATCTATTTTGCTAACGTCTGGAGTAAATTCATCATTATAAGGCATTTGTGCATCTCGTTCAAAAGTTTCTGTCAAGGTGTCAAATTTTGTATAGCTAAATGCTGATAAATATAGAGGATTTGGTGTGTTTGTTTCTGGAAAAAAATTATCGATATAAGCGCAAAAAAGCAATTCTTTATTTCGACTATTTTGGCTACCCATTCCCATCGAATTTTTACTTTTCAAATCGCCATTTTTGTCATTTTCTAGCATACTTTCATCTCCTTTTTTTCCTCTGCCTCCATATAATTCCAGTTTTTCATTTATTTCATCATACATAAAATAAAAAACTGTTGTTGCTAAAACAAATCCAAAAAATAAAAATGCGATTAGTCTTAAACTAAATTTTTTCCAATTCGGATCTTCGGTTTTACTAATATTATATAATGCTTCTGAAGTATAAATTAAATAAATGGCATATAAAATAAAAGGTAATAAAATGCTTATTAATTTTTCGAAGTTTAAATCCGGAAATTTTGACCATAAACTAATCGCAAAAAATAAGTATAAAAATGCTAAGATTATTGGATACAACCTTATTCTAGATAATCCCCAGCCCGAAAACCAGCCAAAAGAAAATAAAAAACTAAAAACTAAAAATTGTTTTGAGATAAAAAATGCATCAAATTCATTGGATGAAAAATTATCTAAAAATTGATAAGTTAAAAAAAATAAAAATAATAAAACTAAATAAGTGGTTATAAATCTAAAACGTATTTGATAGAAAAAACTTGCAATTAGAACACCAAATGCAAAATAAAAAGATTGCATAAGCCATTGTTCTCTTAAAATTGGATAATATTGATTGGCAGTCCAAAGCAAAAACATAGTTGCAAATAAAGTGGGCATAACTAAAAAAATGAGTTGTGCCAGAAATTTATTGCCCGATATTATACCCGATATTAGTTTCATATCATCACGATTTCTTGTTTTGCATTATTCAAGAGTTGCTCATTTTCGTCTTCGTTCAACATTATTTTTTTTCTTAAAGGATAAAAGTACCATTTTGATCGTAGAATACTTAAACGGTCTTCATTACTAAGATAAAAAATATTTTTTAGCCAATTTTGCCATTTTTTTTGTTCAAATAATGCTGACATTTTTACATAAACTAGCTTTGTATTTAAAGGTATGTTTTCGAGAATTAAATTAAGTTCTTTTGAAGGAATTAGCGAGTTTATAATAATCAAATTATTTTCTTTTTTGTTATTTAAAGTTATAATTCTATTTTCATTTTGCCATTCACATAACGATATTTTATAAGCATTTATATTTAACGTTGTAGGAGGAACTTGAATTTGTTGGTCAAAAATGATATTTAAATCTAATTCTAGTTTTTTAATTTCTTCAGAAAAACTCCAAATGCAATTTTTATAAAAATTCATCATTTCATTTTTATAATCATCATTTACCAAAAATAAATTTTCTGGAAAATAAAAACTACACAATAAGTTTACAAGTGATGCATATGGATTTAATGTTTCAACTTTTCGAACAACCAACTCTTTATTTTTTGCAAAAATTTTCCAAACAATACGTCGAACATCATCGTTTTGTTCATATTTTTTATAATCGATCCATTCACCATCTACTTTTTTTAGTTTTTCGATTCTTGTTTTATTTTCAATTGATGAAGAAATTGGAATACTTGTGTTTGTTAACTCTTGGTCTCTTGGTAAGTTTACAAGTTGTGTATCAATTTGTTTTGATACTGCAAAGGAAAAAAAATGCAACATGTCTTCAAAAAAAATAAGACTTTTTTGAAATTTATATTCCTTAATATCAGGAAGGGTTAATGAATTTTTACTTTGAAGCGAAAGGTTTTTTCTCCAAAATGGGATGTAATGCACTTTGTTTAATAATAATTTATCAGTCATTTCAAAATTATTATAAACAAACAATGATTTTATATATCCAAAAAGTGGTTTAAAAGTTTGTGGCAATTCAGTGTCAATTAATAAATTTTTGTAATTTTTATGTTCATCGCCAATTGACATTGCAATGTGAATGGCTTTAGGATTTCTTTTTTCTTTTATGATAAAATAGATATAGCAAAATAATGTACTGCAAAAACTAATAAAAATAAAAATCAAAATAATAATAATTGATATTTTAATCATTAATGAAGTAATCTCGCTAAAAGAATTGGAACTTATTTTTTGTTCTTCTTCAAACAAATTTAAAATCCAATTAGAACCAATTAGAAATAAAAAAAAATTTAATCTAAAAGGAAAAAATTGTAAATAATATAAAATTTTTTGTTTAATTTGATAATTATTTTATTGCTGAGTTAAAGATATAATTTTCTTTATTTTATATATTTATTTTATCAGTAATAATATACACATTCTT
>JAGNRR010000120.1 GCA_017988595.1 Chitinophagaceae bacterium | reverse complement strand
AAAGAAAAAATATTCCGAAGATGAATACAAAACTTATATTTTGGGCAGTGCCGAAGTAGTTGGATTGATGTGTTTGAAAATATTTTGCAATGGCAATCAAGATGAATATTTAAAATTAAAACCAGCAGCGATGAAATTAGGCGCTGCGTTTCAAAAAGTAAATTTTCTAAGAGATATTCATGCCGACGAAGAAATGGGACGAATGTATTTTCCTAATTGGCAAAATAAATTTGATGAAAAAACAAAATCAGAAATCATAACAGATATTCAACAAGATTTTGAAGACAGTATGCAGGGCATTAAATTATTGCCCAAAAATGCCAAACTCGGTGTTTTTATTGCCTATACCTATTATCAAAATTTATTACAAAAAATTAAAGCCCTACCCGCTCAAGATCTTTTTCAAAATAGAGTCCGCATTTCGGATAGACGCAAAATTTACTTACTTTTGAAATCCTATTTCATTTATCTTTTTAACAAATAACATCATGAATTTTATTATTTTCTTAATCACTTATATTATCATGGAAGGTGTCACTTGGTGTACACACAAATATGTAATGCATGGATTTTTATGGTATCTTCACGATGATCATCATAATCCAGATCAGCATCGTTTTTTTGAACGAAATGATTGGTTTTTTGTAATTTTTTCTATTCCATCAATGTTACTCATTTATTTTGGTTTTCATGCAGCATTAGATTATCGTTTTTGGATAGGGATTGGAATTTTAGCTTATGGAATTAGTTATGTTTTGGTTCATGATATTTTTATTCACCAACGATTTTCGATTTTAAGAAATAGCAATTTCTTTTATTTTCAAGGCTTAAGAAAAGCACATAAAATTCATCACAAACATTTAGGAAAAGAAGAAGGTGAATGCTTTGGAATGTTGTTTGTGCCCATAAAATATTTCAAAGAAGCTATTTCATCAAACAAAAACAAAAGAAAATAAATGTAATGAGTACTTATTTTTTAGTATTGTTTTTTTCAATAATAGTGCCTTTTATATTTAGTTTTCATCCCAAAATTAAATTTCATAAAAAGTTTTCGGCATTTTTTTTAGCAGTTTTGCTGCCCGCTACATTATTTATTATTTGGGATGCTATTTTTACAAGTAAAGGATTTTGGGGATTTAATCCTGAACATCTTTCTTGCATTTATTATTTTGGTTTGCCTCTAGAAGAAATATTATTTTTTATTGTTATTCCGTTTTGTTGTATATTTGTTTATCATAATTGTGGTTTGTTTTTTCAAAAAATAACGTTTCCATTTTTTAGACAATTAGCATTAATCATTGCTCTATTTTCATTCATAGTAGGTATACTATATTTTGGAAGAATGTACACTACCCTAGCTTTTATTGGATTAAGTATTGTATTAATATTAATTTATTTTGATAAAAAGTTTCCTTTGGAACAGTTTATGCTTTCATACATCATTTGTCAAATTCCATTTTTTATTGTCAATGGAATTTTAACAGGCTCTTGGATTGAAAATGAAGTTGTTTGGTATAATCCAAATGAAATTATTGGATTCAGATTGAGAACTATTCCATTTGAAGATAGTTTTTATGGAATGTTATTAATGATAATGGTGGTTTATATTTACGAAAAAATTAAACCCAAAACATAAACTAATTTTGTTTTTTTTGCTGATCTTTTCTTAATAAATAAAGATAATAACTCTCCACTTTTGCCCTAGCCCAAGGTGTTTTGCGTAAAAATTGTAAACTTGATTTTATAGATGGGTTCGATTTAAAGCAATTAATTTGAATAGCATTTGCCATAATTTCCCAACCATGATTTTCAACCATGTAGATTAACATCATTTCTAAAGTTACTCCATGAAGAGGATCTGGTTTTTTTTCAAACATGAAACAAAAATAATTTATTTTATATCAAACAAGTGTTTAATCAAAGGATAAAAAAAATATTACTCAAATTGTGAAAACATTTAAAATGATAATCAAAAAAGTATAAGTAAAATTTATTAAATTTGCAACACTTAAAAAAAAATCAATTTTATGGCATTTGATATTGAAATGGTAAAAGCAGTATATGAAAAATTTCCAAGCCGAGTAGCTGCTGCTCGTGAATTTTTAGGGCGTCCTTTAACCTTAACTGAGAAAATATTATATGCTCATTTGGATGCTGGGATGACGATGACAGATTTTCCAAGATTAAATTCATATGTTGATTTTAATCCAGACCGAGTTGCCATGCAAGATGCTACAGCTCAAATGGCGCTTTTGCAATTTATGCAAGCTGGCAGACCACAAGTTGCTGTTCCATCAACAGTACATTGTGATCATTTAATCACTGCCAAAAATAATGCAAAAGATGATTTAGAATTTGCAACACAAGAAAGCAAAGAAGTTTATGATTTTTTAGCTTCAGTAAGTAATAAATATGGATTAGGATTTTGGAAACCAGGTGCTGGAATTATCCATCAAGTGGTTTTGGAAAATTATGCATTCCCCGGAGGAATGATGATTGGAACCGATTCTCATACGGTGAACGCAGGCGGATTGGGTATGGTAGCAATTGGAGTTGGCGGTGCTGATGCTTGCGATGTGATGGCAGGATTACCTTGGGAATTGATGATGCCAAAATTAATTGGTATTAAATTAACTGGAAAATTAAGTGGATGGGCAAGTGCAAAAGATGTTATTTTGAAAGTAGCAGGTATTTTAACAGTAAAAGGAGGAACTAATGCAATTGTAGAATATTTTGGCGAAGGTGCTACAAGTTTAAGCTGTACAGGTAAAGGAACAATTTGTAATATGGGTGCCGAAATTGGTGCTACAACATCAACTTTTGGCTATGATGATAGTATGGAAAGATATTTGAGAGCTACAGACAGAAATGAAATTGCAGATGCTGCAAATTTAATTAAAGAACATTTGACAGGAGATGCAGAAGTTTATGAAAATCCTTCAAAATATTTTGATGAAGTAATTGAAATAAATTTGAGCGAATTAGAGCCACATTTAAATGGACCTTTTACACCAGATTTAGCAACGCCAATTTCAAAAATGAAAGAAACAGCAATTGCAAATAATTGGCCTTTGAAAATTGAAGTGGGATTGATTGGTTCTTGTACAAATTCAAGCTACGAAGATATTTCAAGAAGTATTAGTTTAGTGAAACAATTAAAAGAAAAAGGATTAAAATTAAATGCAGAATTTACAATAACTCCAGGTAGTGAGCAAGTTCGATATACAATTGAACGAGATGGATTTTTAGATTTGTATAACGAAGTTGGTGCAACAGTTTTTGCAAATGCTTGTGGACCTTGTATAGGAATGTGGGATAGAGTTGGCGCAGAAAAACAAGAACGAAATACTATTGTACATTCTTTTAATAGAAATTTTGCGAAGCGAGCCGATGGAAATCCAAATACAATGGCATTTGTGGGAAGTCCAGAATTGGTAACTGCAATGGCAATTGCAGGCGATTTAAGTTTTAATCCATTAACCGATACACTTACAAACTATAAAGGCGAACAAGTAAAACTTGATGAACCATCAGGTTATGAATTGCCTCCAATGGGTTTTGATGTAAAAGATGCAGGATATCAAAAACCTGCTGAAGATGGAAACGGAATTAATGTAGCTGTAAGTGCCGATAGTAAAAGATTACAATTATTAGATCCTTTTGCAAAATGGGAAGGTACAGATTTGAATGGATTAAAATTATTGATTAAAGCAAAAGGAAAATGTACAACCGATCATATTTCAATGGCTGGACCTTGGTTGAAATTTAGAGGACATTTGGATAATATTTCAAATAATATGTTGATAGGTGCTGTAAATTATTATAATGAAAAAACAGATACGGTAAAAAATCAACTAACTGGAGAATATGGAACAGTTCCAGCTACACAGCGTGCATATAAAGCTGCTGGAATTGGAAGCATTGTAGTTGGCGATGAAAATTATGGTGAAGGATCAAGTAGAGAACATGCAGCTATGGAACCTCGTCATTTGGGTGTTCGTGCTGTTTTGGTAAAATCATTTGCTCGTATTCATGAAACTAATTTGAAAAAACAAGGAATGCTAGCATTGACTTTTGATAATAAAGCCGACTATGATAAAATTTTGGAAGATGACACTTTAGATATTGAAGGTTTAATGGCATTTACACCTGGAAAAAATTTGCAATTGGTTTTAAATCATGCAGATGGCAGCAGCGAAACTATTCAGGTGAAACATTCTTACAATGAACAACAAATAGAATGGTTTAAAGCTGGTGGTGCATTGAATGTAATTAGGGCGAGTTTGTCATAGTATTGTAAAAAATCAATTTTTAGATTAGTTTTGTCAAACCATTTTGAATTTAATATGGTCTTATAAAAAACTAAACTATGAAAAATTTTATCTTTACCGCTTTATTATTTTTATCAATTAAATCTTTTAGCCAAACTACTACAGTAGATGTAGGAAATACAACTAGTCCATTTGATAGTTCTTTTGTAGTTCAAACAACAGGACAAATAGATACTTTTAATATTAATAACCATCCTGGTGCAGGTCCTTATCAAAATGGTGAAATTTTAATTTGTAAAGATGCATCACTTGTGTATGATTTTCAACCAGGTACAAGTTCAAATCCAACATTCTATTTAGAAGAATACGCAACTTTAAAAATTTTACAACCTATGTTTGATTTTAAAATTTATATGAGAGCCAATTCTTCTGTAGATTTTAATGGTCAAGATGCATTTGTAAAAATAAAAAGAGAAAGTAGTGCAACTTATGTAAATTATAATGTTCCAAATTCAAACATTCAAGATTCAATATTTATAAGTGTAAATTATACATTTTCTTCATGGCCTGGTGCACAATCACCTTGTTTAAATAGTACTTTTATTAAAGATAAAAATTTGGTTGCACTATTTTCAATTTCACCAATTCCAACAAGTCAATTTATAAATATTAAAGGAGATTTAAATAAAATAGCTTCTATTCAAATAAATAATTTATTAGGTCAAACTGTGTTGAAAGAACATAAAAACTTTTCACAAATAGATGTTCAACAATTACAAAAAGGAATGTATTTTATTACATTTATTACTAAAGAGGATTTTACTGAAACACTTAAACTAATTAAGGAATAAGTATTATTCTGTTTCTGGTTCCCAAACTTCAAAAAGACGGTTTAGAAATTGATTTTCTTCTTTAGAAATGTCATCATCAGCTTTAACAAGAGCAATAGCAAATTCTAAAAAATTATTTCTATCTTCTTCAGTGGCATCATCATAAAAATCGTCCATACATTTTTCAAAATGAGGAAGTTTGTCTACGTTTTTTAAATTACTGATAATATCCATTTCATTGTCTAAAGGAATTTGAATAGGAAATTCGTTTACTAAATATTCTCTAATAATATTTTCTTCCTCAACTGAATATTTTCTATCAACAGAAGATAAAATCATTAACATGTGGTAGCCTGCAATGGCTTTGTTCATTCTATGGTTTGGCATAATTAATACATTCTAGGAATTATTAAATCTATATCGGTATGTTTCAAAGATAATTTATCTGCTAAGGATTTAAAAGTCAATTTTCCATTATATACATAAACAGAATTTATAATGTTTTTTTTGTTTAATATTAAATTTTCAATCCCCCCTTCCCTATTATTTGCTTTTACAATCAAAGGCATAAGCACATTACTTATTACATCGCTGGCTGTTTTGGGAACAGCCGATGCTAAGTTTGGCACACAATAATGAATTACATCGTGTAGTTTATAGGTTGGTTTTTCGTGAGAAGTCATTCGAGACGTTTCTATACAGCCACCTTTATCGATACTTACATCAATAATTACTGAATTTGGTTGCATTTGCTCCACCATATCTTCAGTTACTATTACTGGTACAATACCTTTTTCAGGTTTTATACATCCAATTACAACGTCTGCATGTTTTATAGCATCTTTTATTAATCCAATATCAATTACTGATGTAAAAAGTGAACTGCCAAAA
>JAGNRR010000119.1 GCA_017988595.1 Chitinophagaceae bacterium | reverse complement strand
TTATAATGCAGATGGCGATGCCATTGGATCATCCTTAGCACTTTATTTATTTTTAAAAAAAAGAGGACATGATGTTTCGGTAATCAGCCCCAATCCTTTTCCTTCTTTTTTGCAATGGATGCCTTCTGCAAAAGATATTCTTGTTTTTGAAAAAGATACTACCCTTGCAACTCAAAAAATAAACGAAGCAGACATTTTATTTTCTTTAGACTATAATAATTTTTCCAGAACAAAAGTGATGGAAAAAACCTTGCTAGAAAGTAAAGGAACAAAAGTGTTAATTGATCATCATTTGCATCCAAGCGCTGATTTTGAATTTGGCGTAAGCCTTCCCGAAAAAAGCAGCACTTGTGAAATGGTTTATGATTTTATAAATCTTGCCGAAGGCAATAATGAAATTACAGTTTCTATTGCACAATGTATTTATTCGGGAGCGGTAACTGACACAGGTTCTTTTAAATATGCTTCGGCTGTGGCTTCTACACATTTAATGGTGGCAGACTTGATGCAGAAAGGATTGGAACAAACACGGATTCATGAACTTATTATGGATACTAATGAAGAAAACCGATTGCGTCTTTTGGGGCATTTGCTAAGTAAAAAAATGGAATTGCTACATGATTGTCATGCTGCAATTATTTCTTTAGACGAAGATGAACAAAAACAATATCCATTAGGAGCAGGTGGCACCGAAGGATTTGTTAACTACCCTTTAAGTTTAGCAACCGTAATATTATCTATCTTTATTTCTTCAAAACAAGGCGAAATACGAATGAGTTTTAGAAGTAAAGGAAATTTTGATGTATGCGAGTTTGCTCAAAAACATTTTGAAGGCGGCGGACATTTTAATGCCGCTGGCGGACGCTCGGATTTATCGATACCACAAACCATTGAAAAATTAAACACCATTATAAACGAAAACAAAAAACAACTTAAATTATGTTACGAAGAATTACAATCGCTTTAATAGCCTTATTAACTGTAAATAACAGTTTTGGGAAAAACCCACCACCGCAAAATACAACTCCAATTGCACCAGGTTATAAACGAATAGCCAATGGATTGGATTATAAATTCATAAAAGACGAACCCGGCAACGTTTTAGCAACTGAAAATGGCTATATCGAAATGCATATCTCTACAAAAATTGCTGATAGTGTAATGTTTGATTCTTATAAATTGAACGAAAAAAAACCTATCGAAGCCCAAATCACAAAACAAAATTTTGGCTTGTTGATGGATGGCATTTTATTGATGAGCAAAGGCGACAAAGCCTTATTTCAAGCACCATTAAGTGTGATGTTTGCTGGTGCACCAGCTCCACCATTTGCTAAAGAAAGCGATTTAGTGGTTTATACAGTTGAACTATTTTCTATAAAAAGTGCCGCTGAAAAAGAAAAAGAAACCAACGAAAAAAATGCTATTTCGATGAAAAAAGATGAAGTGGCAATTGCAAAATACTTAAAAGATAATAAAATAAAAGAAGTGCCAAAAAGAACAGCATCTGGTTTATATTATATTTTATCAAAAAATGGAACAGGTGCTCGCCCAACTGCAGGACAAAACATTAAAGCAAACTATACTGGAAAATTATTGGACGGTACCGTTTTTGATTCAAACACAGATCCTAAATTCGGACATGTTGATGCATTTGGTTTTCCAGTGGGACAAGGAAGAGTTATCAAAGGTTGGGACGAAGGTTTTCAATTATTGAACAAAGGTGCAAAAGCAACCTTATTAATTCCTTCTTCATTAGCTTATGGTGAAAGAGAAATGCCAGGAAGCGAAAGCAATCCAAAAGGCATTCCTGCTAATTCTGTATTGGTTTTTGATGTTGAATTATTAGATATCGAAATTCCAGTTGATAATTCAGCAGCAATGGCAACTTATTTAAAAGAAAACAAATTAGAGAATAAAGTTCAAAAAACAGCTTCTGGATTATATTATATGATTACTAAAAAAGGAACAGGCGAAAATGCAAAAGCTGGTAAAAAAGTAACTGCAAACTACTCTGGAAAATTAACTGATGGCACTGCATTTGATTCAAATGTTGATCCAAAATTTGGACATGTTCAACCATTTTCATTTAATTTAGGTCAAGGTCAAGTAATTAAAGGATGGGATGAAGGCTTTCAACTTTTAAATAAAGGCGCTAAAGCAACATTGATTATTCCTTCGGAAATGGCTTATGGCGAAAGAGCAATGCCAGGTGGCGAAAGTAATCCAAAAGGTATTCCAGCAAATTCAATATTAATCTTTGATGTAGAATTGGTAGAAATAAATTAATTTTTATACCTACATTTGCGCAATTAAAATAAAAAATAAAAAAATAAATATGAAAAAACTTAGTTTAGTATTAGTTGTAATCATTGCAGCTTTTACAGCATGTAAAAACGGAGGAAAATTAGTTTCAAAAGAATTTAAAAAATTACCTTCTGGTCTTGAATATAAATTCATTGAAGATAAAGATGGTAAAGATGTAGCAAAAGAAGGAAGCGTTATCACCATGTTTATTAGAACAATGATTGGCGATTCAGTACTATTTGATGCAGCAAAAATGAACAAAGGCGAACCTGTTCCTGCAACAATTACACCAAAAGCATTTAATGGTGATGTAATGGAAGGTTTGGCTATGATGTCTCCTGGTGATAGTGCAGTGTTTTTAGTTCCTGCAGATTCATTATTTAGAGGCGGACAAAAACCTCCTTTTGTAAAAGATGGTGATAAAGTTCAATTTACAGTAAGAATGGTAACTGTAAAAAGTGCTGAACAAGATAAAAAAGATAAAGACGAAGCAAGCTCAAAAAGAATGAAAGAGCAAGAAGGTGTAATTCAAAAATATTTGAAAGACAACAATATTAATGCACAAAAAACTCCAGACGGCATTTATTATGTAATTACACAACCAGGTACAGGACCAAATGCAACAGCAGGAAAATCTGTAAAAATGAAATATACTGGTAAATTATTTGATGGAACAGTTTTTGATTCAAACATTGATCCTAAATTTCAACACACTGAACCATTAGAATTAGTAATTGGTCAAGGTCAAGTAATTAAAGGTTGGGATTTAGGTCTTCAACAATTTAATAAAGGTTCAAAAGGAAAATTAATATTGGCTTCTGATTTGGCTTATGGCGAAAGAGAAATGCCAGGCGGACCAAATAATCCAAAAGGAATTCCTGCAAACAGCATGATGGTTTTTGATGTAGAAATGCTTGATATTTCTGATCCAAAACCAGCAGAACAACCACAAATGCAAATGCAACAACCAACAAAATAAAAACTAATCAGTAATTTATTAAAAAGTGTTTCGACTAAATTGTTGAAACACTTTTTTTATTTTATCTTTCAAAAAAAATACACATGAAAATTCAAAAATCACTTTTACTATTTACAATTCTTTTGTGCACTACATTTTTTTCATTTGCTCAAAAAAGAACAACTAAAACACTTGATGTAAATGAATATGAAACATCATTAACCGCAACTAAAAATATGCAATTAATTGATGTACGCACTCCTGAAGAATATTCAAGTGGACACTTGACCGATGCACAAAATGTAAATTATTACGATACCGATTTTAGAGACCAATTGAATCTTTTAGATAAATCAAAACCTACATTTATTTATTGCAAAAGTGGTTCTAGAAGCGCAAGTGCTATGGAAACTATGGAAGAATTGGGATTTAAAGAAATCTATAATTTGAAAGGTGGCATAATGGCTTGGCAAGCTTCTAGCAAAGCTTTGGAAGGTGAAGCTAATATGGATATGAGCATGCAAACAAGAGGCATTAGCGAAGCAAAATTTAAAGACATGATAGTGGCTAATGTTCCTGTAATTGTAGATTTTAGTGCAAAATGGTGTGGACCATGCAAAATATTAAAACCAAGATTACAAGAATTGGAACAACGCTTTGGCGATGAAATTAAAATTATTTATATCGATGTAGATGAAAATAAAACATTGGCAGATGCAATGAATATAAGAAGTATTCCTGCACTTTATTTTTATAAAAATGGAAAATTGCATTCTAGCTTTATTGGATTGATGAGTAAAAAAGCATTATTAAAAAAAATAAAAACGTTGAAGTAAGACGTCAATTTTAAAAATAATTATAAGATGAATTGTATATTTGTAATATGCAATTATTAGATGGGAAAGTAGTATCGTCTACTATAAAAAAATCGCTCAAAGAAGCGGTTGACAAATTAAAAGCAGAAAATAAAAAAGTGCCTCATTTGGCAGCAATTCTTGTAGGTGAAAATCCAGCAAGCATGGCATATGTTGGTAATAAAGTAAAAACTTGTGCTGAATTGGGCTATGAATCCACCTTGATAAAACTAGATGCCGCAGTTACCGAAGAAATATTATTAGAAAAAATTATTGCCTTAAATAATGATAAAACAGTAGATGGTATTTTGGTACAATTGCCTTTGCCAAAACACATAGATGAAAATAAAATCATTGATACGATTGATGCAAAAAAAGATGTAGATGGTTTTCATCCCGAAAATCTTGGAAAAATGATGCTTGGGCAACCGACATTTATTCCTGCAACACCTTATGGAATTATATTAATGCTTGAACATTATGGCATTGATGTGTCGGGAATGAATTGTGTGGTTTTGGGACGAAGCAATATTGTAGGCACGCCTATGAGTTTACTTTTAAGTAGAAATGCAAACCCCGGAAATTGTACGGTAACGATGTGTCATTCTCGAACAAAAAACATTGAAGAAAAGTGTAAAGAAGCCGACATTATTGTAGCCGCAATTGGCAAAGCGCATTATGTTAAAGAACACATGGTGAAAGATGGCGCTATTATTATTGATGTCGGTATAAATAGAATTGAAAGCGATAAAACTAAAAGTGGATTTAGACTTGTAGGCGATGTAGATTTTGAAAATGTAAAAAATAAATGCAGTTTTATAACTCCAGTTCCTGGCGGTGTTGGACTAATGACTATTTGTGCTTTGATGAAAAACACACTTCAAGCTGTTAGCAACAAATAAATGGAAACCAACTTTATTTCACCCACTTTTGATATTCAAAATGAACTTCCTGTAATGGAATATTTTTATACCATTCAAGGCGAAGGATTTCATCAAGGAAAGGCCGCTTTTTTTATCCGATTGGCTGGTTGTAATGTAGGATGTGTTTGGTGTGATGTAAAAGAAAGTTGGACAAGCGAAGTAAGTCAACTGCTTAAAATTTCTTTTTTAATTGAAGAAGTAAAAAAAACAAAAACAGAAATTGTTGTGATTACGGGCGGTGAACCTTTGCTTTACGATTGTAGTTTTTTAATAAATGAATTGCACAAAGAAAATTACAAAGTACATTTAGAAACAAGCGGTGCATATGCGCTTCGAGGAAATTGGGATTGGATTTGCTTGTCACCAAAAAAATTTAAAGCACCAATTGAGGAAAATTTATTGCAAGCCGATGAACTAAAAGTGATTATTTTCAATAAAAGTGATTTTGAATGGGCAGAAAATTATAAAAATAAATGCAACAAAAATTGTCAATTATTTTTACAAGCCGAATGGAGTAAAGAAAAAGAAATGATTCCTTTAATTATAAATTATATTTTCGAACATCCACAATGGCAATTGTGTTTGCAAATTCATAAATATTTAAATCTACCTTAAAAATGTCTTTACTTCACGAAATAGAACTACCCTATTATGCTGTAATTTTTACATCTATAAAATCCGATTTGGAAGATGAATATTATCATGAAATTTCTGATGAGTTGGAAGAACTTGCAAAAGAAGTTGATGGCTATTTAGGCATAGAATCTTGTAGAAATGAAATTGGCATAACTGTTTCATATTGGAAAACAATGAATGCCATTGCCGAATGGCGAAATAATTGGAAACACATAGAAGCAAAAGAAAAAGGACGAGAAAAATGGTACGAATCTTATACCATAAGAATAGCATTAGTTGAAAAACATTATAGTTTTAATAAATAAAATTTTATAAATAATTTACACTTTAGAAATCTA
>JAGNRR010000118.1 GCA_017988595.1 Chitinophagaceae bacterium | reverse complement strand
AAGGAGATAGACATTATGCATATCGAATATTGCGAACATTAAAAAATAGATTTGGAAATGCACATGAGTTGGGCATTTATGAAATGAATGAAAGTGGATTAAGGCAAGTTTCCAATCCTTCGGAAATATTAATTACACAACGTGATGAAGCGTTGAGCGGCACCGCAATTGCAGCAACGATTGAAGGTGCAAGACCGTTGCTTATTGAAACACAAGCTTTAGTTACCACTTCAGTTTATGGCATGCCTCAACGAACAGTAAGTGGTTTTGACTTGAGAAGGCTACAACTGTTGTTAGCCGTTTTAGAAAAACGAGGTGGTTTTTTATTTGGCACAAAAGATGTTTTTTTGAATATTGCAGGTGGCATAAAAGTTGAAGATCCTGCAATAGATTTGGCTGTGGTAGCCGCTTTGCTTTCGAGTTATGAAGATAAAATAGTGCCAAGTAATTATTGTTTTGTTGGCGAAGTAGGTTTAAGTGGTGAAATAAGAACCGTAAATAGAATTGAACAGCGAATAGCAGAAGCGGAAAAACTTGGGTTTGAAAAAATATTTATTTCTAAATATAATAAGTTGAGCACTAAAAAATATGGAATTGAAATTGTAACATTTTCTAAAATTGAGGAAATGTATCGTCGATTATTTTAAAATGGGTTTTAATGAAAAAAATTTTCACATCTATTCTTCATTTGTTTTTTCCAAATAATTGTGTGGCTTGTCAAAATGAACTTTTTGCAGGTGAAAAATTTATTTGTTTAACCTGTCAAGTGGCTTTGCCAGAAACAAATTTGCATAAAATTAAAAATAATTTAGTGGAGCAATTTTTTATGCATCAAAAAAATGTTCAAAAAGCAACAGCCTTTTATTTTTTTAGTAAAGAAGGAAAAGTGCAGCATCTTTTGCACGAAATAAAATATAATGACAATAAAGAATTGGCTTTTTTCTTGGGTGAAAAAATGGCCAAAAGACTGAATGAACATAATTGGTTAGAAGGAGTAGATGTAGTTATCCCAGTACCATTGCACCAGAAAAAATTAAATAAACGAGGTTACAATCAATCATTAGAGATAGCCAAAGGTTTTGCAGAGGTTTCTAAAATTGAATTAAATACAGATGCATTAAAACGGATAAAAAACACCGAAACACAAACTCAGAAAAGCAAAATGGAGCGTATTGAAAATATTAAAAACGCATTTGTATTTGGACAGGATTTAATTTCAACCAAAAAACATATTTTATTAATTGATGATGTAATAACTACAGCGTCTACTTTAAATGCATGTGTGGAAGAAATTAGCAAAACTTCGGAAATAAAAATATCAGTGCTTTGTTTGGCAGCTGCAATAAATTAAATTTTTTAGCGTTAATTTTGCTAATGATGATGAAGATGAAAATCAATTTTTTTATAGTTTTTATAAGTCTAGTTTTTACGAGTATTTATTTTTCTTCTTGCAAAAAAGATAAATTGTTAACCACTGGCGGAAGTTTGTCTTTTTCTACCGACACGTTAAAATTTGATACTGTCTTTACATCTTTAGGAAGTGCTACAAGACAAATAAAATTATATAATTTGGTGAGCAGCCCAATAAAAATTAGCAATATTAAAATTCAAAATGGAGCTGTTTCGCCGTTTAGATTAAATGTAGATGGCATTGCAGGAAAAAGTATCGACGATATTTTAATAGCGCCAAACGATAGCATTTATATTTTTGTGGCGGTAACAATAAATCCAAATGTGGATAGCCTTC
Source organism: Chitinophagaceae bacterium (assembly GCA_017988595.1). Taxonomy (GTDB): domain Bacteria; phylum Bacteroidota; class Bacteroidia; order Chitinophagales; family Chitinophagaceae; genus JAGNRR01. Next base: position 4,294 of record JAGNRR010000118.1, on the reverse strand, counting down.
CTTTTATTGTAGAAGATAAAATAATTGTAACATTGAATGAAAATGAATATGACATTGACTTGCAAGCTTATGGACAAAATGCACATTATATAAATGGAGCATATATTGGAACTGAAACGTGGCAAAATGATAAACCATATGTTATAATAAATTCGGCAGCAGTTGACACTGGCGAAATATTGACTATTCAAAAAGGGTGTCGAATTTATATGAATCAAAATTCCAAACTGATTGTATTTGGGTCGTTATTGGCATTTGGAACCAAAGAAGATTCTGTAATTTTTCAAGGCGACCGATTGGATAGAGATTATTTTAATTACAAAGATTATCCAGGTGAATGGCAAGGCATTTATTTTGCTAGTACATCTTTTGGTAGCAAATTAAACTATACAGTTTTGAAAAATGGCGGAGGTCAAGAAGCAACAATTTATTTAAGTGAATCGCCAAATAGATTATTGACAATGAATAATTGTGAACTTTACAATTCGTTGAATTTTGGCATTTTTGCAATCAGTAGTAATTTTCAAGCAAACAATTGTTTGATACACACTTGCGGACAACAAAATGTGGCAATGGTAAAAGGTGGAAATTATGAAATGAATTATTGCACGCTTGCAACATTTGGCGGTATTGGTTTTAATCATACAAAATACAATGTATTAGCAGCTTTAAATTATATTCAAATTAGTCAAACACAATTTGAATATGGAAATTTAGAAACTAGATTTAATAATTGTATAATTTATGGACCAAATGACAATGAAACATTTTTTGGAAAAGATGCCAATGCAACATTTTTTGCAGAAACAAAAAACTGTATCATAAAGCAAAAAGATGGCTTAAGTGCCGATGTAACCCAAATAAACACCTTATTAAATCAAGATCCATTGTTTGAGGATATTGGCAAATGGGATTTTCATGTAAGAGCTTCTTCGCCAGCTAAAAATAGCGGCGTGTCAATAGCTGCTTTTCCTATAGATTTGGAAAATAAAACAAGAAATGCAACTCAGCCAACGATTGGCTGTTTTGAATAATTATTTTCTATAAAAAGAATTGTCTGCGGAATGTCATTTTTTGACAAATAAGGAATATTTATGACAATTATCATGTTGAATGAAAAGAATAAAGAAGACCTTTGGGATTCGAAAATGAACCGAATAATTAAAAATATTTTTTTTGTAGCAATAGCGGTAATTTTTTTAGCATCATGCCAAAAAGATAAAGCAGTGGTATTGCCAAATGGTATAAATGGAAATTTAGTACAATTGGAAATGGGAAGTGAATATGAGTACCAATTCTTTGTAAACTTGGAAACCAAACAAACTGTTTATACAAGTATAATAAATAATTGGGATTTGAGTTTTTCATCAGAGGCTAATTCAAGCAGTGTTTTTATAAATGGCGGAAAAGCAATGGCGGTTTATCAAACCGATGAAACTGATTTTACAAAAGTAAATCAATCAGATACTGCTGGTGAACTAAAATGGAATATTGATGACTTAAAAACAAGAACATCTGTTTTTGGAGATTGTTTTGGAGATGCAAAGTTGAAAGACAAAATTTTTATAGTTAAACTTAAAGGAGTAGGAAAGTATAGAAAAATTAAATTTAAGAGCGTTAGCAATTTTCAATACGAAATTTTGGTGGGTGATATTAATTCTACTGAACCAGTATTAATTAAAATAGAAAAAGATCCTGCAAAAAACTTTAGTTATTTTTCATTTGATTTATTAAAACAAGTTCAAAATATAGAACCCGACAAAACAACTTGGGATATTCAATTTACAAGATATGGCGAAAAATTTATTGATAATAATAAACCGCTTTTGTATGTTGTAACAGGAGTGATTTCAAATCCATATAAAACATTAGCTTACAAAGATTCATTGAATAGTTATGAAAATATAAATGAAAGTTTTTTAAATCAAATTACATTTAATAATAGCTTGACAAATATTGGACACGATTGGAAATTTTATGATTTTAATTTAAATCAATTTACAATTCCTCAAAATTATAATTACATCGTAAAAGATCAAAAAGAAAATTATTATCGTTTACGATTTTTAGATTTTTATAATGATAAAGGTGTAAAAGGCAGTCCGCAATTTGAATATACTCAAATTAAATAGTTAAAAAAGAACTTCAAAAAATTCTAATTCATATTAAGGTTTAAATTTGCATAATTCAATTTATGGGACTAATATATTTTGATAATGCTGCTACAACATCGCTTCATCCAGAAGTTTTGCAAGCCATGCTGCCTTATTTTGAAAATAAATTTGGCAATCCATCTGCAATTCATTCCTTTGGACGCGAAACAAGAATAGCAATTGAAAACGCTAGAAAACAAGTAAGTAATTTATTAGGAGCACATACCTCCGAAATTTTTTTTACCTCATGTGGAACAGAAAGTACAAACACTATTTTTAATTCAGCAATTAATGATTTGAAATGTGAGCGAATAATTTCAACAGCCATTGAACATCATGCTACGTTATACAATTGTATTAAAAGTGAAAAAGCAAATGTAGAATTGATAAATGTTAATTTAAACGAAGAAGGTTTTGTAGATTATAATCATTTAGAAGAATTATTATCAAGTAGTTCAAAAAAAACATTGGTTAGTTTAATGCATGCAAATAATGAAGTGGGAAATTTGTTAGACATTGAAAAAGTGGGTGATTTGTGTGAAAAATATAATGCCTATTTTCATTCAGATATGGTTCAAACCATTGGACATTTACCGATTGATTTTTCCAAAAACAAAGTTCATTTTGCAAGTGCTTCTGCACATAAATTTCATGGTCCCAAAGGAAGTGGCTTATTATTTAAAAGAAATGACATTGAATTAAAGCCTTTTATTTTAGGTGGTGGTCAAGAACGTAATATGCGTGCAGGAACTGAAAATGTAGCTGGAATAGTTGGTTTTTCAACGGCTTTGAAAATTGCAATTGATAATATGAATGAAGATTCGAATTATATAAAAAGTTTAAGAAATGAGCTTGCTACTAAACTAAAATTGCATTTTCAAGATGTTACATTTTTAACTAGTGTAAACGAATCAACACTTTTTACGGTTTTAAACATAGGTTTTCCATTAAATAATAAAACAGAAATGTTATTGATGAATTTAGATATTAATGGCATAGCAGTTTCTGGAGGAAGTGCTTGTACAAGCGGATCACAAGGAGCTAGTCATGTTTTAAAAGCAATATATCCGAATAAAAATTTTGTACCAATTAGGTTTTCTTTTTCAAAACTGAATACCCAAAATGAAATTGAAAAAACAATTGAGGTTTTAAAAAAAATATTGAATAATTAAATTATTCTTCAAACAAAGTAGCAAGAATGATAAATTCTATTCTTCTATTTTGAATTCTATTTTCTTCACTAGTATTAGGTTTTAAAGGATTTGTGTCTCCAAGACCCCAATAATGTAATCTGTCGGCAGGTGTTTTAAAATAAATTAAATTATCATAAATAAATTTTGCTCTTAATGAAGAAAGCATTTTGTTATCTTCAGCATTTCCTTTGTTATCAGTATGTCCTGTAACAATAAGATTTGTTAAATAAAATTTTAAAATTAAAGAAGAAAGTTTTTTTAGTTTAGGATTAATATCTTCATTGGGCATAATTGCAGAAGAATTATAGGTTATTTGGTTTGGAAATAAAACACTAAGGCTATCATTGAAAATTTCTACTTGAGCTTCAGGCAATTGTTTTTCTACAACATTTTTTATTTCATTCAAATATTCGTTTTTTGATATTTTCTTTATTTCAATTTTTTTTGGTGTTTGTGGAATTCTTTTTTTAATTATTCTTGTTGGTCCATCATAATTATAACATGAAATAATTAAAAATAGAAAAATAAAAAGAAATATATTTTTGAGAATATTATTTTTCATCATCTTGTTCTTCATTATACAACACTATAAATTCTACTCTTCGATTTAATGCGCGATTTGTTTCTGAATCATTGGGTTCAATGGGATTTTTATCGCCTAGCCCCCATGTAAATAATCTAATTTCATTTACTTTATTTGTTAATAGATTTTTTTTAATAGCACCTGCTCTATTTAATGAAAGTGATAAGTTTAAAGACGAATCGCCAACATTATCAGTATGACCTGTTATTAATAGTTTTGTTTTTTCATATTTATTTAATAAACCTGCAAAACGAACAAGTTTATCATTAAATCCTTCTAGAACTTCAAAAGAATTGGTGGCAAATAAAATATTATTTGGAAAAATAACTTTGATACTGTCTTTTATTAACTGCACAGATGCATCT
>JAGNRR010000117.1 GCA_017988595.1 Chitinophagaceae bacterium | reverse complement strand
ATTGTAGGTTTTCCGATTCGCCATTTGCTCTTAAGTTTTCAAAACCATAAAGTTTGATATTTCTATTATTCAATAAATTAGAAATCCCTAAATTAAAATAAGCAAAAGTTTGATTACTTGCTTTAGGAATAAATTTATTTACTTTATAAGACTTTCCAAAAAATAAATCTACAGTTACAAATGAATTATATTGTTCTTGATTAACTAATGTTTTGAATTTTTCAGAAGTTCTATCTAAAATGTCAATACTTTCTTTTGTTCTAGACGTTGGTGCAATACTGATAAATGAACGTCCTAAATAATTTGCTGTAATGCTTCCATACCAAAATTTAGGAGAACGATAAAACAAGCTAGCTTGTAAAGCTGTTTGAGGTCCAGTTCCAATAAAATAGTTTTTGATATATGCTGTATCGTTTCGAGTATTTGATTGCGATTGAGTAGTATCATTATCAATAAAAATACTAGTTACTGGTCGGCTGGTGTAAAATGCTTGACCATAACTTGCTGTAAGGTTTAAACTCATTGTGGTATTAAGTTTAATTTCCGACCCCGCTTCAATTCCTGTATATCTTTTATCTACTCCAGTCAAGGTCATATTTGCAAATGAAAACCCATCATCAAAATAAAAACGGCTAATATCCATAGAATTTTTAATGTCAGTTGCATAAAAAGTAAAACGTCCTTTTACATTTGGCGATCGCATCATATATCCAGCTTCCATACTTGCCATTTTTTCAACCGTCGGATTTGCAATAATTGCATTTCTTGTTCTAGGTGAAATGAATACATTATCAACAAAAGGTGCTTGAGTGCCAAAAGCGCCATTTGCATAAAAATAATTTCTACCATTTAATTTATACGTTACACCTCCTTTTACTCTTCCTGTAGTAAAACTTTGTTTTTCGGAAATACCAAAAGAATTTGAAGGATAAAGCCCAGATTTATAATTTCCTACTCTATGAAAATTGGTTTGATTTATTTCGGCTCCGCCAAAAAAGTCTACTTTGTTGTATGTAAAAACACCTTGTCCAAACAATTGTGCTTTTTTAAAGTGAACATTATAATCATAATTATAGGTATCCCCTTCTTTTAAAATTTGGTTTGGATTGTTTAAATCAAATTCAACAATACTAGTATTTCCAGAAGATATTCGTTCTGCAAATTGATTGGTATTTTTCCAAAAACCACCTCCTAGTAAATCATCTATTCGTTTAAAATTATGATTATTTTGATTTTGATAATTTAAACCACCATGAATTGTAATATTTGGGTTTACAACCGTTTGAATATTTAAATTCGCATTAAAGCGTCTCATTTGCTCAACGTCTGCTGCTAAAATATATAAAGCTCTTTGTCCAATAGATTTATTAAAATAATTTGCTTGATACATTCTATCCCAATCGATTTGTAAATATTTTTCTGGATTTGATTTAATCATTGAAGTCATTGCAGCTCTATCATCTGCCGAATCTTGATAGCTTGGCATGTATCGATAATAATCTGGTTTTGGATTTTCAGAATTATACCAATCCAAACTTGTTGTTGACGTTTCACCACTTTGATAGCTAATTGCTGAATTTATCAATGTGTTTGATTTAATTTTTATATCATGAGATAGAATAAATAAAGGTGTATGTGTACTAAATACTCTTGAATTTCGAACTACTCCTTTTTGATAACCCCAATTAGGATTATAATAATTAGTACCAGCAAGATCAAACATTTCTGCTGTTGCTGGACCTTGTTTTCCACGACGAATTGGTGCACCAACCATCATTAAACTTAATCCTTGATTTTTAAATCTCTTCTCAATTGCACCAAAATATCCATAGGCATCATAAAAAACACCAGGTACTGGTGCTGTTTGAGACCATCTTTTTGAAAAAGATAAAGAATATGCCCAACCTTTTTTATTTAAACCAGAAGAATGAGTAAGCATTAATCGATTTCTATAATTTCTATTTGATAATGAATAGGTAACTCGTGTTTGTTTTCTTTGAGTTGATGCTGAGGCATCTAATACAGTATTTAAGCCCAATCCACCGAATGTAAAATCATTTGGCGCAAGTCCGTATGTCATCGAACGAGAACGAAACACATCATTTAATCCGCCCCATGAATTAAAAAACACGCCACCTTCTTCTAAATCATTCATTGGAACACCATTCAAAAATAAAACGTTTTGATTATTCTCATACCCACGTGGGCGAAAGAAAAAACCGCCCCAACCAAATGTTGCTGCTCTTAAAAAAACATCATTTGAAGAAGACAAAACAGAAGATATATTTTGACCGGAAGATGTTGATGTATTTTCGTCTTCAGAACTGGCATCTTCTCCACTTATTGCTGAATTATCCGCCAACATGGTATTTGACTTTACATCTACAACTTCATATTCAAAAGCAGCTAAATCTACTACATTTGAATTTACTGAAATATTTTTTGTTAACTCTTGTCCGTTATTGTAAGATATAATAATATCATGCGAACCATATGGTATATTGCTAAAAGAAAAACTTCCATCACCTTTGGTTGTTGTTAAAATTTTAAACTCTGGCATTAATACTGTAGCCTCAAAAAGCGGGTTTAAATTTGCAGCATCAACTACTTTTCCTTTAACCAAAGCAGTTTGTGCAAAAGCTTGAAAACAAATTAGAGATAAAATAATTTGAGTATATAATTTTTTCATAATAATAGTTGTTGCAAAATAACAAAACTTTCGGGAAAATATATGCTACTAAATTGCTACCAAATACTAATGTGGATAACTATTTATAAGAACAAATTGATAACAAAAAAATAAACTCTTTTTTCAATCCTAAACAACATCTTTGCAAGATGAAAAAAGTACTTTTAATCTTAATTCCTATTTTTGTTTTAATTAATTACAGTATTGCACAGCAAAATAATAAAACTTTAATTGGCTTCTATAATCTCGAAAATTATTATGACACCATAAATGATCCAAATGTAGACGACGAAGAATTTACACCCGATGGATTAAATGCTTATACAGGAAAAGTTTTCAAAGAAAAAGTAGAAAATTTAACCACAGTTATTTCTAAAATTGGCACAAATATAAATCCCGATGGACTCACTATTTTTGGCGTTGCCGAAATAGAAAATGAAGACGTATTGAAAGTTTTGGCAGCCCATCCAAGATTAAAAAATAGAAACTACAAAATAGTTCATTTTAATTCTCCCGATAAAAGAGGAATAGATGTGGGCTTATTTTATCAAGCAGCGCATTTTAAAGTATTAAATGCATCAGCCATTCCTGTTGTTTTAGATGAACTTGGTGACAATCGACCTACAAGAGATATCTTATTCGTAAGCGGAAAACTAGATGGCGAAGTAATTCATATTTTTGTAAACCATTGGCCTTCACGTAGCGGCGGAGAAGCTGCAAGTGCACCAAAAAGAATAAAAGCGGCCAAAATTTGTAAAAAAATTATTGATTCGTTGACGGCAGATAATCCAAATGCAAAAGCAATTGTTATGGGCGATTTAAATGATGATCCTATCAATGAAAGCACCAAATTAGCATTAAATGGAAAATTTAAAATTAAAGATGTAAAAACACCAAAAGCAATGTATAATCCATTTTTTGATTTTTACAAAGAAGGTATCGGCACAATAGCCTATCAAGATGCGTGGGGTCTTTTTGATCAAATTATTTTAAGCTACGGATTGGTTAATAAAAGTGAAGGTTATACTTTCGATCATGCCGAAGTTTATAATCAATCGTATTTAGTTGAAAAATTTGGACATTGGAAAGGATATCCAAAACGTGCTTTTAGTGGTGGCACTTGGAATAATGGCTATAGCGATCATTTTCCTACATTTATTGTATTGAAAAAATAATATTTAATCTTTTACTTCCGAAATTAGCTGTAATTCTTTTCCAGAAATATTCATCTTTTCGAGAAGAAATTTGATTATATTAATGTCAGGAAATTGTTGTTGCAAGGCGATAAAATTTAATATCCGTTCTTGAAATATGCCATTTGGAAAAATCTCTTTTTTTATACGTTGCATATCATTTATCAAATCCTCATCATTTTTTTTCAAGTGTGCCTTGGTTTTTAATTCAATCCTATTGTGTAATTTTTTAATTTTAGCTAATTGTGCTTGCAAACTAATAGTTAGATTCGGAGAAATAAAATTCAACGAAGAAATTATTTTATTATACTCTTCTTCTAGAGTATTGAGCTGATTTTTTAATGAAACTAAATCAGTATTATCTTGTACTTTTTTTTCCAATAGCTCATCTATTGAATTAAAAAAATCATATAAATCAAGTCTTGATTTTTCAATTTTTCGAATACTTTTATTGTTCAAAAAAAGAACAGATTGTCTTAATATTAAATTTGGAAAATCGACATTATAAAAATCAAAAACCTCTTTTAATTGAAGCCAGTAAGCTATTTCGCTGCTTCCTCCTACTTGAATTACATTTGGCAAAATGGTTTCTTGATATAAAGGACGAAGAATAACATTTGGCGAAAAGCGTTCTGGAAAATTTTCTAATTCCGCTTCAATTTCCAATGCCGAAAATTCAATATTTGTATGATTAATTTTCCATTTTTCATTTTCAAAAACAATTCGTTCTCTAAGATTTTCTTTTAAATAAAATAAATTTATCTCTCTAGGGTATGCTTGAATTTTATAATTTTTCAATTCACCTTCGAGCATTTTTTTTACTAGCCCCAATGAATTTTGATTAAACAATTCATCTTTAATTATTGGTGTAAAAAGTTTTTTAAGTTTTGTATTATTTGCATCTAAAATAAGCAAATCTGTATTTTCAAACAAGGCATTTACAAAAAGTCGTGTTGCTTTAGCCAAAGTATTTTCAGCAGAATATGCCAACTTAATATTATTAATAATTTCCAATTGATTGGCATCATTTGGATTTAGCATTTTAATAATTTCAGTCTTTATATCTTGTAAATTTTCCAATGTCATTTCACCACAAGCACCATTTTTTTTCGGCTTCCATTGAAATTTTTTTTCATCAAAAAAGAACGTTCCAATTTCATCCACATCATGGTCTTCGGAGCCGATATAAAAAATAGGGATAAAATTAAATTTCGATTTTTTTGAATTTAATTCTTTAGCTAATTTTATAACATGTATTATTTTATAAATAAAATATAAATATCCTGTAAAAATATTAGGCTGATGAGCTGTACAAATTGTAAATGTATTTTCATCTTTTAACTGAAGTATTAATTCATTTTTTCTTTGGTCATTAATTTCTTCATATTGTTCTAAAAGCACATTTGCAAGTACATTTCTATTTTCTAACGGAAATTTTTTAGAATTAATCTTTTCAAAAACTTGTTCTAAATCATCAATAGGTGTTTGAATATTTTTCAATTTTCCAACAAAAAAATCCAACACGATTTGGGGTAAAAGTGTCGTTTTTTTAAAACTTAAATTTGAAGAAATAAAATTAGTCATTGATTAATTTTCCGTCTTGAAGATGTAATATGTTATCGCTTGCCTTGGCAATGTCATTATTGTGTGTTACCAAAATAAATGTTTGTTGAAATTCCTCTCTTAATGAGAACATAAGTTCTACAATTTCTTGCGAAGTTTTGGTGTCTAAATTTCCTGTAGGTTCATCAGCTAAAATCAAAGCTGGCTTGTTCATCAAAGCTCTTGCAATTGCCACACGTTGTTGTTCTCCTCCCGAAAGTTGACTAGGTTTATGATGATATCGATGTGATAATTGCATTTTATTTAATAAAAATTCAGCATAATTTTTTATTTCTTTTTTCGACAGCTCATTTTCTATTTGAGCAGGAATCATCACATTTTCAAGTGCCGAAAACTCTGGCAATAAATGATGAAATTGAAATACAAAGCCTATTTTTTTATTTCTAAAAGTTGCTAAATCATTATTTTTTAGATCAAAAATAGATTTATTATCAAGTAAAATTTTTCCTTTATCTGGTTTTTCTAGTGTCCCTAAAATATGCAATAAAGTTGTTTTTCCTGCGCCAGAAGCACCAATAATGCTCACTATTTTTGATTTTTCAATGTCAAAACTGATGCCTTTTAGC
>JAGNRR010000116.1 GCA_017988595.1 Chitinophagaceae bacterium | reverse complement strand
GTCTAGTAATAACGTAAAAGAAAAATTTTTAATAAAAAGTGCCATCAAAGCTAATGATATAGAGCACAAACGAAAATTAACTTTTAATATTGGAAAATATAATGACACTGTTATCAATGGCAAAAAACAATTTGTAGATTTAGACATAACTCGAAAAAAAGCAAAGAATATCAAATGGGAAGCCATTGAACATTTAGATAAATATTTACTTGAATTTGAAAAAAATACTACCCAACGAGGTACAAAAGTGATTTGGGCATCCACAGCTCTTGAAGCAAATGAAGCTGTTTTGGAAATTTGCAAAAAACACAATACCAAAACCGTGGTAAAAAGTAAAAGCATGGTTACCGAAGAAATTCATCTAAATGCTTTTCTAGAAAAAAATAATATTGAAAGTATTGAGACCGACTTGGGCGAATACATTCAACAACTTGATGGAGAAACGCCATATCATATTGTAACCCCAGCCATGCATAAAAGCAAGGAAGATGTAGCACGAGTATTTTATGAAAAGTTAGGCACAGAACCCAATCTTACGCCAAATGAAATGACACTTATTGCTCGAAAAAATTTACGAACAAAATACACCGATGCACAAGTGGGCATCACTGGCGGAAATTTTTTAATAGCAGATGCAGGTGCTGTTTGTGTTACAGAAAATGAAGGCAATGGCAGACTTTCCACTTCATTTCCAAAAGTGCATATCGCCATTGTAGGTATCGAAAAAATGTTGCCAAAACTCGAAAACCTTGAAACCATTTGGCCTTTGTTAGCCACATTTGGAACAGGACAAAATATCACTGTTTACAATTCTATTTTCACTGGTCCAAAAAAACAAAATGAAACTGATGGACCAGAAGAATTTTATGTAATTCTATTAGACAATGGCAGAACAAATTTAATAAAAGATGTCAATGTTAGAGAAAGTGCTTACTGCATTCGTTGTGGCTCTTGTTTAAATACTTGTCCTATTTATAGAAACATTGGTGGACATGCATATGATGCTACATATAGCGGACCAATTGGTTCTGTTATCACACCACACTTAACCGATTTTAAAACTTATAACCATCTAAGTTCTGCATCTTCGCTTTGTGGAAGTTGTAGTGATGTTTGCCCAGTAAAAATAAATATTCATGGCATGTTACATTACAATAGAACACTTGCTGTGAAAAAAAATTACACTCCTTGGATAGAAAACACCAGTTGGAAATTTTGGAAAATGGCTATGCTAAAAAGAAGTTTGATGGATATGGCATCGCCAAAAATGAAAACAAAAATTGTACACAGTTTATTTAAAAATAGTTGGTCAAAGCATCGCAGCGAATTAGTATTTGAAAAATCATTTAAAGAACAATGGAAAGAAAGAGAAAATAACAAACTAAATGGAAAATAAAATTCATATTTTTTCGCCGATTTCTTCCACCAGATTAAACTATATCTTAACGTTTATATTTGAAGAACAATTAGGTATTTCATTTCAATTATATAATGAAAAAGAAAATTTTGAAAAACAATTAGGCTTAAAAATAAATTATTCTAATCGAGAAAAAATAATTTCCGACATTCATATTTTACCACATTATTTATTATTTGAAAATGAAATTCAAATGCCCTTAATCCAATTAAATTATTGGATGAACGAACCCATTTTTTTTTCAACACCTGAAACTAATTTTCCATTTGATATTTTTGCAGCAAGTTTTTTTTTAATATCAAGATATGAAGAATATGTTTCTTATACTCCAGATTTATACCAGCGTTTTCCTGCCGAAAAAAGTGTGGCATTTCAATATAATTTTTTAAAAAAACCACTTGTCGATTTTTGGCTTATTCATTTCAAATCGCTTTTAAAAAAAATAAAACCTGAAATTCTTTTTAAAGAAAATACATTTTCGTTTACACCAACATACGATATTGACATTGCTTATAGCTTCAAACACAAAGGACTTAAAAGAACACTTGGCGGCATCTTCAACGACTTTAAAGAAAAAAAATATTCCTCAATTAAAGAGCGTTTTCAAGTGTTGTTTTTTGGCAAAAAAGATCCTTATGATGCATTTGAACTACTCAATAATTTAGATAATAAATATTCTTTTTCTCCTATTTACTTTTTCCTTCTAGGAAAAAACGATGTATTCGATAAAAATATTTTGCCTCAAAAAAAAGCGATGCAATCTTTGATAAAAAATATTTCCAAAAAGAACACAATTGGGATTCATCCTTCTTATGCATCAAATGATAAAGATACTTTTTTGCAAAATGAATTAGAAATTTTAGAAAAAAATTGCGAAGCAAAAATCATTTCTTCTAGACAACATTATATTCGTTTTGAAATGCCAATTACTTTTCGGAAATTAATTTCGCTGGGTATTCTAAAAGATTATTCGATGGGATATGGAAGTGTAAATGGTTTTAGAGCTTCAACAAGTAATTCATTTTTATGGTTTGATTTATTAAATAACGAATCTACAAAATTGCGTCTTTTTCCATTTTGTTTTATGGAAGCCAATTCTTTTTATGAACAAAAACAAAATGTAGTTGAAACTGAAATAGAGCTAGATTATTATTTAGAGATTTGTAAAAAAGTAAATGGAAATTTAATTACGATATGGCACAATTTTTCATTAGGTACAGAGGAAAAATGGAACAGCTGGAGTGCTCTTTATGAAAAATTTTTAGAAAAAATTAATACATTGTCGCTCTAAAATTCTGTTTTTCCAATTATCTTTGCATATGGCAACAAACAATAAAATCAGACCACAAGGATTTACTTTCGACGACGTCCTTTTAGTTCCTGCATATTCAGAAGTACTTCCTAGAGAAGTTTCCACACAAAGTATTTTAAGCAAAAATATTACACTTAATATTCCATTAATTTCTGCAGCAATGGATACTGTAACAGAAGCCAAGCTTGCTATTGCACTTGCACATGAAGGTGGAATCGGAATTTTGCATAAAAATATGAGTATTGCTCAACAGGTAGATCAAATAAAAAAAGTAAAACGAAGCGAAAGTGGATTGATTATTGACCCAATAACTTTATCGCCAAATGCTGTAATTGGCGATGCTATAAAATTGATGAGTCAACATAATATTGGTGGCATTCCTATTGTTGATGACAAACAAAAATTGGTTGGAATACTTACAAATCGAGATTTACGATTTCAAAAAAATCATAAACTTTCTATTCAAGAAGTAATGACAAAAACAGTTGTTACTGCTCCCGAAGGCACAACTTTAATTAAAGCTGAAAAAATTCTTCAAGAATATAAAATAGAAAAACTTCCTGTAGTTGACAAACAAAAAAGATTGATAGGGTTAATTACCTATCGTGATATTTTAAAATTTAAAAATCATCCTAATGCTTGTAAAGATACATTTGGTCGATTAATTGTAGGAGCAGCTGTTGGCGTTACTGCCGATATTTTGGAAAGAGTTTCTGCACTTTATGAAGCTGGCGTAGATGTTATCACTATTGATAGCGCTCACGGACATTCAAGAGGCGTATTAGAGGCAGTAAAAAAAGTGAAATCTACATTTAAAAAACTTGATGTAATTGGCGGAAATGTGGCAACAGCAGATGGAGCAATTTCATTGGCTCAGGCAGGAGCAGATGCTGTAAAAGTTGGAATAGGACCAGGATCTATTTGTACAACAAGAATAGTAACTGGTGTTGGCGCACCACAATTAACAGCAATTATGGATTGCGCAGCCGCATTGAAAAAATATAAAATACCAGTAATTGCCGATGGTGGAATACGATACACTGGCGATTTTGTAAAAGCAATTGCAGCAGGAGCAAGTTCAATAATGGCTGGAAGCATTTTTGCGGGTGTAGAAGAAAGCCCTGGTGAAACTATAATTTTTGAAGGTCGGAAATTTAAATCTTATCGTGGAATGGGAAGTATTGAAGCGATGGAAAAAGGAAGCAAGGACCGATATTTTCAAGATGTAGAAGATGATATAAAAAAATTGGTTCCCGAAGGTATTGTTGGCAGAGTGCCATACAAAGGCACGTTAAACGAAATGGTTCATCAATTTATTGGTGGCTTACGAGCCGGAATGGGTTATTGTGGTGCAAAAAATATTAGCGAATTGCAAAAAGCAGAGTTTATTCAAATCACAAATGCAGGTATGCAAGAAAGCCATGCTCACGATATTGCAATTACTAACGAAGCGCCAAATTACAGCAGATAAAAAAGAATGAAACGCATATTATTTTTTTTTGCAATTTTATTTTTTTCATTTTTTGCGCAAGCTCAAAATGACAGCAGTGATTTAAAAATAAGTATCATCACTTGCTCGCCAGGCGAAGAAGTTTATGCATGTTTTGGACATAGCGCCATTCGTGTTATTGATAAAAAATACAACACGGATTTAGTTTATAATTATGGCACTTTTAATTTCGAAGACCCTAATTTTTTAGTAAAATTTACAAGAGGAAAATTATTGTATTATTTAAATCAAGAGCGATTTGAAAATTTCATGTACACTTATCAAGTGGAAAAAAGAGCTGTTTATGAACAGCAATTAAATTTGAGTGAAGCTCAAAAAGAAAAGGTACAACAATTTTTAACAACCAATAGCAAGGATGAAAACAAATATTATCATTATGATTTTTTGTTAGACAATTGCTCATCTCGCTTGCGCAATATTTTTGAAAATGAATTTCCAAAAGAATTTAAAATTGGAAAAGCACTTACCGATGACAGCATCACTTATCGACAAATTTTAAATCATTATTTAGGTGAAAGACATTGGATGAAATTGGGTATTAATTTATTGCTCAGCAAAGGTTTGGATAAAAAAATGACAAATGAAGAGAGTATGTTTCTGCCCGATTTTTTAATGAAAGGTTTTAGAAATGCCACAATAAATAATGTACCTTTTGTAAAACAAACTGTGGAACTTTTACCCGCCGAAATTCCTTTTGAAAATAAAAATTCAACTAGTCCATTTTATATATTCTCCATGTTAGCGGCTTTGGTTTTTATTATCTCACTTTCACCACGGAACAGAACTTGGTTACTTTATTTTGATGTGTTCTTTTTTATGATGTTAGGATTGCTGGGATTATTTATGTTATTTATGTGGTTTGGAACGGATCATCAAAATTGTGCAAACAATATAAATTTGCTTTGGGCATTGCCTACACATTTAATTTTAGCTTTTTTGATTCCAAAACAAAATGCACTTATAAAAAAATGGGCTAACGTTTCTTTTCAAATCGTTTTTTGGGGATTTATTCTCAATTTTCTTTTTGATCAGCATTTTCCAAGAGAAATAATACCATTAATTTTACTTTCACTTTATAGAATGAATTTTTATAGAAAAGATAATCGACTTGATTTTTTCTCGAAAATATTTCAGAAGTTTTCAACTTTTAAAAAATAATTAAATTTGGTCAAATTGTTGTTTATACTATCAATATATTTTCTATAGCCCTATTCAAAAACCTTTGCAATAATGAATTTTTAATTTATCAATTCTTTATAAACTTCTTAATTATAGATTTATCTCCTTGTTGAATTTTTAAAAAATATATATTCACTGGAAAATTCCTTAAATCAATTGATAAATAATTTTCATTTATTGATTTATTAAAAACTACTTTACCTTGTAAATCTATTATTTCTACATTGCTATTTAATTCATTACTAATATCTAAATTTATATATTCCTTACATGGATTTGGATAAAGGTTTATAGAAAAATCATTACTTTCTTTAATTATTTCTGTTGTATTAGTATATGTAAAAGTTCCTTGTTGTGTATTATTCCAACAATTTTTTATATTGTCCCAATATTGTTGTTTAAATTTATGAACTAAACCATTAATATAATTTTTGTAATAAATCCGACTATAATTTATCCAAGTGGCAGTAGATTTATCCCATGTTTTAGTAAAGTTATTTATTAAAAATCCATTTTCATCATATGTATTTGTTGATTTTTCATAAATTAACCACTTTCCGCCAGGAAAAGTTTCATCCCAAACTTTAGATGTTGTTGTAAGCAATTTATTATTTTCATTGTAAGTATAATTTGAGCCCTTTGAATTAGTCCAACTATTTGTTGTTTCATCCCAAACTTTAGATGTTGTTG
>JAGNRR010000115.1 GCA_017988595.1 Chitinophagaceae bacterium | reverse complement strand
GTTTTTTTAGTTAGAAGATTAGTTTTTTTTTTTTTATTTAATTTTGTATTTATATTTTTTAAATATAAAAATGCGCTATCAACATAAAATCTAGGAACTAGATTGAATGTAATTGGTGTTAATTTTCTTTCAAAGCTAGATTCTAAAAGTGTAGTATAAAAACAAAATACACCAATCATTGATATAAAGTGACCAACTGTTGACATAGACTGTCATCCGAGATAAATAAGAGGGAAGTCGTGAAGTCTTCTTGGTAGTCCAGAGAATGCTACTCAAAACATAGGGATAAATGTAGTTCACTGACCAATTGTATAATATATAATATGAGCAAAACTAAATAGCTTTGAGTATTTTGTTTGCATTAACGAGTAGTAGTAAAAATAAAAACCTACAAATATTGCCATGACAACAGCACCTGATAACATTAAGTGAAAATGAGCAACAACATACAACGTGTCGTGCATAGATATATTCAAACTTACGTGTGATAGTCACATACCTGTAAACCCAGCAACTAAAAAAAGAAAAATAAATGAAACGACTCCGTATAAAATTAAATTGTTTTTTATCATACCATTAACTAAAGTATAAGTTCAGTTAACCATTTTAATTGTAGCTGGTAAAGATATCATAATCGTAATAGTACTGTATAAAGATCTGCTACGATGGTCTAGCCCGACTAAGTACATATGGTGTCCCCATACTAAAAACCCCATATAATTCATAATATATATTGCTCAAATAAGATGATGTTTAGATGCAACTCTTCGAGAAGATGTAGTTGGTAATACAGAATTTATAATTCCAAAAGCTGGAATAATTAAAACATAAACTTCTGGATGTCCAAAAAATCAAAATAAATGTTGAAAAAAAATTGGATCACCACCATAAGAAAAATCAAAAAATGATGTTTTTCAGTGTCTGTCCGTTAATAACATTAACATCGCAGACCCCAATACAGGTGTTATAACTGAAAGCGCTCTTAACATTAACAATATAGTTATTGTTACAAAAGGGATTAAAATACGACGATTACGTAATCCTGGCATAGATAATGTTCGTCTTGTTATTAATAAGTTTACTATGCTAATAGTTGTACTTATACCCGCGTAATATACACCTAAAATAAGCATATCTTGTATACCAAAACCAGTGTATTCGGTATTAGACGAAAATGGTGTTATAAATGTTCAACCAGCTACTGTTTGATTAGCGCTGATACATTTGACTAAAAATCTTTTTTGTCGTTTTAATTTTAATGCGTTTTTTGTTAAAGATCAAAAAGTATCAGTGGAGTTATAAATATCTTTTCAAAAAATTAATTTATAACTATAAAAGTTTTCGTCAAAGATATTAATGTTAAGCTTAGACGTTTTAGGTAGTTCTAATTGCATTATAATTTTATCTTGTAAAGCTCTATACTCAGATCAGGTATAAAGACTTTTATCCTCTTCTTTCATTCTATCATCTATTATCTTTCAAATTCTAGAATAGTCATTATTGATCATAGTTTTTTTTACGTCTAAGAAAAGCTCATCTAATACGTGTTGTTGTAAAAAATGATCAACCTTTGCTAGACCTGAGTAAAAAGAAGTTTTTAACTCTGTGGTTCAATATTCAAGTCTCATAGAACCCATTTTTGCGATTAGTAAGAAACCACAAGGTTGTATTCAAAATCCAAGATTATTTAATCTTGGGTATGCCACATCTTTACTTCCAACATGATAAGGTAAAAAATAGTTTGCAAAACCACCAAAAAAAATAGGTACAACAACAAAGAAAATCATAATTAATGCATGCGCTGTTATAACTTGTAAGTATTTTAAAGAGTCACCGTTAAAAAAGGGACTTCCTGGGTATGCCATTTCCAAGCGAATACACGTCGCCAAATACGATCCGAAAATGGCTGTTACGAGGGAGTAATAAAAATATAACAACCCTAACTTCTTGTGGTTTATAGTATATAACCACTTTTTAGTAATAAATTTTTTACCAATAATGACATTTTGGCAAAAACAATCAATTAAATCTAATAAATGGTTAGTAACATTGGTTAGAGTCAATTTTAAGTTATTTTTGCTATTCTCGAAACTATTCGTAGCTGACAATTAATATATTTTCAAATTGATAGCTCATTACTTGCGTACAGTATATTTGAGTAGTTCTGTAATGTCATAAATTCAGAATTTATATTAAATTTAAACATAGATATGATAACCGAATATACTTCAGAAACTAGTAAATTTAAAAGCTTTTCATCATATTGTATATGAAATCAATAATAAGTTAATTCTAAAAATTTTTTTGTTAATCACTTTAGTCACTGAATTAAACAGAATAAATTTAATATATATAAAATTAATAAATTTTGAACGTTATATCCCAATAATATATAATTTATTTTATTAATTTCAAAAGATTTAATTAAAAAAAAAACTCAACTAATAAATATAAATATAAAGTGTCAATATTTTGCAATTAAACATAAAATAAAATACTGTTGCTTTACTCTAATATTGTTTTGTTCAGATTCGAGAACTCATAACTGAATATTTGAGTCAAATGCTCAATTTTTATCAGTATAGTAACTTACTACATATACAAATTGATAACTTTCAATATAAAGTGTATATATAATAATTAAAGAAATTAAACTTAATAATAATATATTTTGGTAGTAATTTAAATAATTATTATTTAATAATAATATATAACTAAAGTAAATCGCTAAAGAAATTAAAATGAGACTCTTATAAGAAGTTTTTAATTGAATTAGTAATTCTTGATTTAAACTTGAATAATCGTACATATATAGAGGTTCTTGTGAACTATTTAAAAAATAATAAAAAAATAATAAAAATAGAAAACCCTCTATTAATCAAAAAGTCATTCCAGTTCTTTTTCAAAATCTTTGAATCGCAGATGTGAATTTTCCATATTTGTATTTATTTAAAAAATTATTAAAAGTACTCATTAAAATGTAAAAAATTACTAATACTACAAATCAAACTGCTATTTGTTTAGTAAAGTCTATTTGTATAAAAAATAAAGATGAATAAAAATATAACGCACTTATTATTAATGGTGTGATAATTCATTTTAAATTATTTAAAAATATATTACAATATGTACGTAAATTTAATAACATATTGTTAATGTTGTGTTTTTTTTCAATAAAAATTTTTGACAATACAAAGGAAATATTGATTAAGTTTTTATTAAGAATGGAGTTTGCATTATCTGCAAAGTTAGTATATTTATTAGAATGTGCAGTAGATAAAAATGTATTAAATTTTTTTTTTAAGTCAAAGCTATCTTTGAAAGAAAACTGTAAATCAACTCAGATGTTTTTTTTTTTTAAAGTATTTTTTAATTTAAAAAATGTAAGGTAATTTTTTATAAATATCATTTATATTAGTTTTTTATATAAGTTTCTATTGTTATTTGGTTTTCAAATAAAAATTTTTGATTTTTTAAAATTTATAGTATTTATATTTAAAATTAATGTAAGGGTAATAAAAGTCTGAATTAACTTTAACAACGAGAAAAACAGGAGTCGAACCTATAATGACAGTTTTGAAGACTGTAGTTTTACCGCTAAACTATTTTCCCAACAGTAGTAATAAGTACTTTAGATATTTTATTTTTATTTAAATAAAAAGAATAAAATGTATCAAAAAAAAATTTTACGTTATTATATGAAGATCCTAATTTATAGTTAAAGGATGTAATTGTTGCAATCATTAAATTAACAAACGCATTTAAAATAATATTTGTATGGTATAACAAAATAAAAATATAAAAATATTTTAACATATTTATAAATATAAACAACTAATAATGTTACTATATAGAAAAATTTTATTTAACAACATGACAAATGAACAAGTACCTAACAATGCTACTAATATATTAATTTTGTTAACTAAAGTAGAAGATCCTCTTCAATTTTGTAAAATAAGAATAAAAAGCACAAAGACAAAAAGTGCATAATAAATTGACACTAAGTATGACTTACTGTTAATTATGTTTTGTAAATAAATAAATTCATTGATGTGAAAGTTGTTTGAGTATTGTAAAATAATATAATTTTTTAAAAAATAATATTTTATAATAATATAAAAAAATACAGAAAAACTATATATTATAGTGAATGCTGTTAATTTTAGAAAAGTAAAATTAAAGAAAAATTTTTTAAATCAAATTTTATTCAGTTGTAAGTATAAGATCATTACAGGATACACACCCTTTCTATAATCAAAACAACTATAATAAATTAATTTATATACGTAAACTACACCACAAAGCATACCAATTATAGAAAATCCATAACCGAATAGGCTTACAGGAGTTATTATTAAATTATATAAAAATAAATATTTATATAGATATCCAAAGGTAAAAGGTAAGCCCCCTAAATTTATAGCAGCGATTATAAGCATTATTGTATGAATAAGTTGGTTTTTTATCATACCCATTTGTCTTGTATCTTGTGTGTTATTAACTTTAATTATAGATCCTGCACAAAAAAAAGTAAGAGCCTTAAACAATCCGTGTAAATATAGATAAGTTACGGTAACTAAAAAATTATTTAAACTTATAGATGCAATTATAAATCCACAATGACTTATAGTAGAAAATGCTAATAATTTTTTCATATCTGATTGAGATGCAGCTCCGATACCCCCGAATGCTGCTGTTAAACTACCGTAAAAAAAAATAAAGTTATTTAGATTTGTTATGTGTACTATAGGTTGAAATTTTAATAATAAATATATTCCCGCAGATACTAAAGTAGCGCTGTGAATTAAAGAAGATGCTGGAACAGGTGCTTCCATAGAATCAGGTAATCAAAGATGTCCAATAAATTGTGCTGATTTTATGGAGCTAGCAACTAATATACAAAAACAACTGATATATAGAGTGTTAGAGTGGTTGGTTGGGTTGAGTTGTATTAAAGTTAAGAGTGTGTCTATGTCTGAAGTTTTGTACACATTTCAAAGTAAACAAAACGCAACCATTAAAAATATATCACTAATTTTATTAAATGTAAACGCTTTAAAACTACAACCCAGTGTTGTTATTTTAAAACGTCAAAAATTGATTAATAAAAAAGAAGTTAATCCAATCAACTCCCATCCTAGTAAAATTGAAAAGAAGTTATTACTTAATACCAAAAATATCATAGAGAACTCAAATCAGTTTATAAGAAGTACAAATTCCTCACCTCTTTCTTCAAATTTAAAATAGTTTAAAATATAAAAATTTGTAGCAAGTCCTATAACACTTACAAGTAGGGTAAATAAAAAAGAAAGTGTAGATGTTTTAAGTAAAATTTCATAATTTATATTTATTCAATTTGTGTTATTTAATTTTAAAGAAATTAATTCACTTGCACCGTATATAGTATATTGTGGTCATAAATAAAGGCAAGTACACAAAAATATGGTGTTGTTTAAAATTGATAATAATTGAACGCCTTTGTACGTTAGATAACGTTTTGATACGGTTACAATTAATAGGTTAGTAAAGAAGAGGAGAAAACTAGTTAACAATGACAAATTTAAAAGACTCATTTAATTTTTTAAAGAAAAGTATTTTTCGTATTTTGTTAAAAATTTAGTTGAGTATAAAAAAAAAAACAATCAGACAGAAATACCTATGTATATTGTAATTTGTACTAATAATAAAAACAGTAAATGAAGAAAGTAATATAAATACATAATAATAAATAGTAAACTATTAATTAAAACAATATTTAAATTAGTTGTGTTATAGTTTTGTGACATATTAATAAAAATATTATTTTGAATAATATAGTTTGAAAGAAATAGAGAGCTATTATTGGAAAAGACCCACTCTAGAAGTTCAAAAATTGCAGAAAATATAAATAAAAATCTTATATTTTGAATAACAAAACGAATAAATACGGTAAATGTTGAAATCATATCAAAAACAACTTCTTTAATTAAATTACCACTTGAAGCTGCTCCACGAATATACGCGAAAAACGTAATACCGTAATCGATAAAAAGGTTTAAAGGTACTGATAATATTAAAAGAGATACTATAAAAAGAGCCGCAAAAGATCATATAAATATATTTGTATTAATTAAAATTATAATAAAAGAGGTAATGA
>JAGNRR010000114.1 GCA_017988595.1 Chitinophagaceae bacterium | reverse complement strand
TCTAAAATTGCTTTTTTATATTTCAAATAGAAACGCAGCCAAAGAAAATGCCAACAAATGATATATATGAATCATAGGTCAAGAAACAAAACCGTTTATATATTGATAGCACCACCAACTATAAATTATAAATATATACATAGGTGTTAGTGTTAATAAAGAAGATAAAAAAGGTTGAAATTTTTTATAAAAAACTAATCCTATTAAACACAACAAAAACAATGGTGAATAAAGTAACCATCCGTTGTTTGCAAAAAACAATCCTTGAATTATTTTTGGATGTTTAAAATCAAATCCTTGATTTTGATAACTGTAAAAAAGCCATGATCCTGCATATTTTTTCCAATAAAATAATTGAGGAAGTATAGGAATAAAAAAAACGAAACTAGCAAATACTGTTTTTTTAATATGAACTTTTAATACTTGTATTTTTTCTTTTAAAGTTTTGAATGTGGTTACATTGTATAATAATGGAATTAAAACTGCAATGACATCTGTGGGTCTTAATAATGTAATACAACCTAAAATAATTCCTAAAATTAAAAAATATTTTAATTGATATTTTTTATGAAGTTGAATGGTATAAAAAATAAGTGCTGCATATAAAAAAAACAAAATGACGTGCGCCATAGCAAATTGAATAATAGCAAACCACAATAAATTACTTGCTAGATAAAGCAAGCAAACCGTTATCAGAGCTGTGCTTTTATCAAAAAAGAAATTTATGTTTTTGTATAAAAAAATACTTCCTAGCAAAGAATAAAACAATGTAGAAATCATTAATAACCAATGAAATATTTTTTCATAACCTGTTATATCACTATTCCCAGACATTTTTTCAATTGCATATGCTATACTAAAAAACGGAAATTCAAACAATGCCACTCCATAAGTATATTGATTTATGTAATGCCCTTTTGAACTTTTGGCATGTTCATTTGGCATGTTTCTAAAATAATCCAATACAGGAGCCTCGATGTTTTTATCTTGAGGAAGTTCATTTAATTTATCTAAATTTTTCAATAAAAAAGTTGAGGGTAAATAAGAATAATACCCCAAAGCATCACCATAATAAATATACTTTTCTTTTCCGTATTTAAAAAAAGAGTAAACAATTATTAAAATTGTTAACAGAAAAACAAACTTACTCAATAAATTAAATTTCATTTTGTGGTTTTAATTTTGTCCCATCCAAAGTGCACCGCCCACCGAATTTTTCTGAGCTCCTGTTACCGATTGCAACACATTTATTTCTTCTCGCCAACGCAATGCACCAATCAAAGCCATTACCAAAGCCTCTTTGTTGTCTATTATTTTTTCTTCTGGCAATTGAATTTCTATATTTTTTTTATCTAAAAATGTTTTCAGCGTTTCAATAAAATAATTATTTTTTGCACCGCCTCCTGTGATTAAAATTTGTTGAGTGTCATTTTCATTGGGCAACACTTTAGAAATTTGTTCGCAAATATGAAAAACATAGGTTTTCATTTTATCTTCTACCGAGCAATTATATTTTTGAACAATAGAAAATATTTCATTGGTTCCAAATTCATTACTCAATGATTTTGGAAAAGTTTTTTGGTAATAATCAACATCGTTTAATTCATCAAGCAAATTTTGATTCAACTTACCGATTCTTGCCAAATCGCCATTTTCATCAAATGCTTTTCCTTTTTCATTTGCCAATAAATTTAAAATCCGATTTGCAGCGCAAATATCAAAAGCACCTATCTGATCTTTTTCATGAATACTAATATTAGCAATGCCGCCAAGATTTAAAAAATATTTTATCTCCGACCACAACAAATTTTCGCCAATAGGAACAATTGGCGCACCTTGTCCGCCAAGCGCCACATCCATATTTCGTAAATCTGTGATGACAGGCAATTGTGTTTTTGCGGCGATGGCTGCGCCATCGCCCATTTGAAATGTCATCCCCAATTGTGGTTCATGAAAAACAGTATGTCCGTGGCTGGCTATAAAATGTACTTTATGTTCCAGCTTATTTTTTTCAATAAACAGTTGAATCGCTTCGCCCATCCATTTTCCAAAAGCGGTGTGCGTTAGCAATAATTCTTTTGCAGATAAATTTATAAGCTGGCTTAATTTCTTTTGCCAAAATACATCAAAAGAAATACAATCGTGTGCCACAATATCAAATGTCCATTTGCCGCCCTGTTCCTCCAATTCACAAAATACAATATCGAGTCCATCCATTGAGCTTCCGCTCATTGTTCCAATAACTTTATAAACCATTTTACAAAAATCGACAATAATTCTTTTAAATTTATTATTTTGCCCAAAAGAATATAAAGAAACTATGCTACATCATTTTGCATCCGAAAACAGTTTGATAAATACTTGGACAAATGAACTTCGAAACACTGAAATTCAACAAGACAGATTAAGATTTAGAAGAAATATGGAACGCATTGGCGAAATTGCGGCATATGAAATTAGTAAAATGCTTGCTTTTAAAGATGAAGAAGTGAAAACACCTCTTGGTATTTTTAATGGAAAAAATATTGAATCACAACCGGTGCTTTCTACAATTTTAAGAGCTGGCGTACCACTTTTTCAAGGAATTTTAAATTATTTTGATAAAGCAGATTGTGGTTTTGTAGCTGCTTATCGAAAACATAATAGTGATGATAGTTTTGAAATAAATCAACAATACATCACCTGTCCAGATTTGAATAATCGTGTGTTGATACTTGCCGATCCAATGTTGGCAACTGGCGCATCGTTGATTACAGCACTTGAAGAATTGCAAGAATATGGTACACCAAAAGAAATTCATATTGTGGTGGCAATTGCTAGCACAGTTGGTGTGGAAATGATTATTTCACGTTTTCCTGATGTGCATCTTTGGATTGCATCTATCGATGATGAATTAACAGCAAAAGGATATATTGTTCCTGGACTTGGCGATGCTGGCGATTTGGCTTATGGACCAAAATTGCAGTTTTAGTAAATTACATATTTTGAAGTGTCGGAAAAAATAAAATATTTTTTATTAAAATTAGCATAATCAAAAACACCCCAGGTAGAAATAAATATTTTGTTTTTTTCTATATTTTGTTGTAATTCTTCTATTTTAGGATTTATAATTATTGAGCGAGTTTGTTTATTTTCCAAAGTAGAAATCAACCAAAATTCATATGGTGTTGCCCAACTCATTTTTAATATTTTCATTGGTACTTTTTCTTCAGAAACAACTAGTTTTTTATATTCCAACTTTTCTGTTTTAATTAAAAATTGTTTTTGCCAATCTAATCTTTCATTATATATTTTACAAATACTAAAAACTCTAATTAACATACATGAAAAAATAAGAGCTAATAACAAAAACTGTTTTTGATCTGAAATTTTTATAAATACATATTCTAGAAAAGGATATGAAACAAAAATTACTAAGACAGCATATTGGTTTTCTAAATAAAATTGTTCTGCTCCATTTACATAGTTTAAATTTATTAAAAATGTATATGTTACTATGAAAAATAAAGACCAAAAAAGCTGTATGATTTTTTTATCTTTTAATAAATAAAAAATATTAGCAACTGTAAAAATTATTAAAAAATAATAATGTTCTATTAAATAATGTATAAAATTTTTATTTGATTGAATGTTAAATATATGCGGAAAAATATTTTTAATATTATTTAAGCCTTGTTGTGCTTCACTATCATAAGCTGTTGCAAACAAATATTTTTTTATAAGAAATATTAGAATTACAATTATTGTAACTAAAATAATTTTATTTTTTTCGCTTTTATTACTCCAAAATAAATTTCCTAAAATAAAAATACTTGGAAAAATTAATAGAGGATGTCCAAATATAAAAATTGGAATTAACAATAAGGATAAAATAAATAAAACAGAATTTGACTTTTTGTAAATAAAATTTTCAAAAATTGCAAAAAATAAAATTAAAAACGCCATTGCTTGTTGTAGTTCAGATTGAATCCAAAAAAACAAATGACTACAAATTAATATGTTGAATAAAATTAATAATAAAGCATATTTTTTGTTTTTTAATCCTAAAGAAATAATTAAAAAAATTAATGCTTGAATAATAATAAAACTACTTGAATAGAGAATTAAAATTGTTTTTAATTCTAACCCGAACTTTAAACTAATTAAAGGGAAAATTTGAGTACAAATAGCTACAAACCTATAATTTTGAATAGCAAAATTATTTTCTGTTATTATACTAAAAACATGAAAAGCCATGTCAGTAAAAATTGTTCTTAATTGAAAAAAATAAATTGACAACCAAAAAAGACAACTTAAAATAAAAATTGATATCGATTTATAATTTAAATATTTTATACCCATAACTTCTTTTCTAAATAATATTTCCCTATCCGCTCAATACTTTTATCCATATCAATAAATTCAACATTTGGAAAAAAAGTTTTCAATTTTTTAGTTGAATAATTTGAAATGCTTTGTGCGCTCAATGCCGTTTCTTTTGTAATTGTTTGAGGCTTGCCGGTAAAAAAAGATTTCAGTTTATAATATCGCCACACCAAAGCAATCATCCATTTTTTGGCTTCTTTTGTTGGTGGTTTTTTTTGCATCACCAAAGCCATTTTCTCAAAAATAGTTTTGTAAGCATAATTATTTTCTGATAAAATAAATCGTTCTTCGCTTACATCACTTTCCATCAACATCATCATTATTTTCACCACATCTTTTACATCTACAAAACCTGTAATGCCATTTGTGTAAAAAGGAAATTCGTTAAATACATTTTTAAATAGCGCACAACTTCCCTTTTCCCAATCGCCCTCGCCAAGTACAATACTAGGATTTACAATTACAGCATTTAAGCCTTCGGCAATTCCACGCCACACTTGCATTTCGGCAGCATATTTGCTTTTTGCATAATTGCTATTGTGATCCGAATTTTCCCAATCGTTTTCCTCTGTTATTTCTTCTTCATTTCCTTTTCTGCCAATTGCAGCTACAGAACTTAAATATACTAATTTATCAATTTTTTTATCCAAACAAACATTGACCACATTTGCCGTTCCTTCTTCGTTCAAATGCATCATCTCCTCTTTTTTTTCAGGATCAAAACTCACCATGGCTGCACAATGAAATACTTGATTTCCTTCGGCAATAAATTCATCCAAAAAATCTACATCTAAAATGTCGCCAACTTGCCAATCAATTTTATTTTTTAATTCTTCAGAAAAAAAATCTGGAAATGTTCCTCTATAACAAGCTCGGATTTTTTTTTCTTGCAACAAAAGTTCTTGCAACAAATGATGCCCTATAAATCCAGTTCCTCCTGTTACTATTATCAAAATACTTTTTTTATTCTACGCCTTTAAATTGTCTTAAAAAACGCACATCATTTTCGCTCAATAACCTGATATCTGTAATCCCATATAGCATCATTGCCATACGTTCCACACCCATTCCCCAAGCAAAACCGCTATACTTTTCTGTATCAATTTTATTGTTTTCCAAAACATTGGGATGCACCATACCACAACCCAAAATTTCTACCCAGCCCGTTTGTTTGCAAATATTACATCCTTTGCTATCGCAAATAAAACAACTTACATCCATTTCAGCACTTGGTTCTGTAAAAGGAAAATAAGAAGGACGAAAACGTACTTTTACAT
Organism: Chitinophagaceae bacterium; assembly: GCA_017988595.1. Classification (GTDB taxonomy): domain Bacteria; phylum Bacteroidota; class Bacteroidia; order Chitinophagales; family Chitinophagaceae; genus JAGNRR01. The sequence continues at coordinate 503 of JAGNRR010000114.1, read as the reverse complement.
TCTCGCCAAACATTTGTTGTACAAAATAATAAAGCGTTTGTTTTAAATCAGCAAAGGAAACATTTTCGTCAATATACAATCCTTCTACTTGATGAAAAAAACAGTGGCTTCGAGCCGAGATGGTTTCATTACGAAAAACTTTTCCTGGAAATATTTGACGAATAGGCAATTGCCCTTTTTCCATCACACGAACTTGCACACTTGATGTGTGTGTTCTTAGCATCCAATCTGGATTTTGGGAAACGTAAAAAGTATCTTGCATATCTCTTGCAGGATGATTGTCGGGTAAATTTAGTGCCGAAAAATTATGCCAATCATCTTCTATTTCTTGTCCTTCGGCAACTGTAAATCCTATTTTTTCAAAAATTGAAATCATTTTATTCATTACAATTGAAATAGGATGACGAATTCCAAATTCCATTATTTTTCCTGGCAGGGTTAAATCAAAAGCATTTTTTTCTTCTTCAATATGATTTGCAAAAGTTATTTTGTTTTCTTCAAAT
>JAGNRR010000113.1 GCA_017988595.1 Chitinophagaceae bacterium | reverse complement strand
AAATGCAAAAGCCTATCAAAGCAATGCAGGCAACTTTGCCGATTGCGAAACTTTTGTAAATGAAGTGGTAAAAGATTTTGGCACTGTTGATATTTGTGTAAATAATGCAGGCATTTCTAAAGATAATTTGTTGATGCGCATGAGCGAAGAACAATGGGATGATGTAATGGATATTAATTTAAAATCGGTTTTCAATATGACCAAACAAGTGATGAAACCAATGATGAAAGCTCGAAATGGTGTTATAATCAACATGAGTTCGGTGATAGGATTGATGGGCAATGCGGGGCAAAGTTCTTATGCAGCAAGCAAAGCAGGCATTATTGGTTTAACAAAAAGTGTAGCCAAAGAATTGGGCAGTAGAAATATTCGATGCAATGCCATTGCTCCTGGTTTTGTAGAAACGGATATGACATCTTATTTAAAAGATGGCGAAGGAGCCGATAAATATAAATCTGCTATTCCGCTTTCTCGTTTTGCAAGCGGTGAAGATATTGCCAATGCTTGTTTATTCTTTGCCAGCGATATGGCAAATTACATTACAGGGCAAACGTTAAATGTTTGTGGCGGATTGCATATTTAAAAAATAAAATGGCAAAATTTTTAAACGATAAATCCGTAAAGCTTTTTATTATTCTTGCAGGATTGTTTGTAAGCAATGCTTTAATTGCCGAAATGATAGGCGGAAAAATATTTTCCTTAGAAAAAACGCTCGGATTTCAACCATATTTATTTTCATTATTTGGAGAAGAAAGTTTATCATTTAATCTTACAGCTGGTGTTTTACTTTGGCCCATCGTATTTATCATGACCGATATTATAAATGAATATTACGGCATGAAAGGAGTTCAATTTTTATCTTACCTCACGGTGATTTTAATTTCATTTGCTTTTATTGCTACTTATTTTGCCATAAAACTTTCGCCCGCCGAATGGTGGCAAACAGTAAATATTGAAAAAGGAATTCCTGATATGCAAGTTGCTTTTTCGCAAATTTTTGGGCAAGGCTTATGGATTATTTTTGGAAGCATCATTGCTTTTTTGTTTGGGCAAATTTTAGATGTTTTTATTTTTCATAAAATAAAAACACTAACTGGCGAAAAATTTATTTGGCTCAGGGCTACAGGTTCTACATTAATTTCTCAATTTATTGATAGTGTAGTCGTTATTTTTATAGCATTCAAAATTGGGCAAGGTTGGGCATTTCCAAAGGTGATGGCAATTGCTCTGGTGGGTTATTCATATAAGTTTTTTATGGCAATTTTATTGACACCAATCATTTATTTAGTTCACGAAATCATTGAAAAATATTTAGGAAAAGAAAAAGCAACAGAAATGAAACTAAACGCATTAAAAAATTAATTTTAAAATAAAAACTTATGAACCAAAACGGATATATACAATCAAAAATAGAAAACGGCATAGCCAGAATAGAATTTGGCCATCCAATGAGCAACTCACTTCCTAGTCATATCCTTACAGGTTTGGCAAATGAAATTATCGCTGTGGGAAATAACAATGAAGCCAAAGTGATTATTCTTCAAAGTGCTGGAGAAAAAACATTTTGCGCAGGTGCAAGCTTTGATGAATTAATTGCAATTTCTACAAAAGAAGAAGGTCTTGCATTTTTTTCAGGTTTTGCAAAAGTGATAAATGCTATTCGCACAATAGACAAATTGGTGATAGGCAGAGTTCAAGGAAAAGCAGTTGGCGGTGGCGTGGGTTTGGCAAGTGCTTGTGATTATACATTTGCTGTAAATACTGCATCTATAAAACTAAGCGAATTGGCTGTGGGCATTGGTCCATTTGTAGTTGGTCCGGCAGTAGAACGAAAAATGGGCGTTTCGGCTTTTTCACAATTGGCAATAGATGCCAGTTCTTGGCGAGATGCCGCTTTTGCAAAACAACATGGATTATATGCTCAAACATTTGAAACAATAATTGAAATGAATGAAGCTATTTCTGTTTTAGCAAACACTTTAGCAAATTCAAATCCTGAAGCAATGTTGGATTTGAAAAAAATATTTTGGGAAGGAACTGAAAACTGGGATACACTTCTGCAAGAACGTGCAATGATTAGCGGACGATTGGTGTTGAGCGATTTTACTAGAAACGCCATTAATTCGTTTAAAGGGAAGTAGAAAATGAGATTTTATTTTTTATTATTATTTTTATTTCTAAATCAAATTAAAGAAAATAATTTTTCAAAAAATAATTTCGTAAAAACAAGAACTAATAATTTTACAATTGATTCTAAAACTTACAAATTTATTGGTTGCAATTATTGGTATGGAGGTTTAATTTTTCCTGATACTAATCGATTAAAAAACGAATTGGATTTTTTAAAAAAAAATAAAGTAGACAATCTTCGAGTTTTTATTTCTGCCGAAGGAGACAGTACGTATCAATATAGAGTTTATCCTTCGTTACAAAAAACTAAAGGAAATTTTGATGAAAAAATGATGCTTGGTTTTGATTATTTATTAACAGAAGCAAGCAAAAGAAAAATGAAAATTGTTTTTGTACTTAATAATAATTGGGAATGGAGTGGCGGATTTGGACAATATTTAGAATGGAATGGATTTCCAAATCCTATTTTACCCAAAACACAAAACTGGGATTGGGATGCTTATTGTAACTATATTTCACAATTTTATAATTGCGAAACTTGTAACATAGATTTTCAAAATTGGATTTCATTTGTTGTAAATAGAAAAAATAGTATTACTAAAAAATTCTACAAAAACGATGAAACTATAATGGCATGGGAATTGGCAAATGAACCAAGACCAATGAAAAAAGAAGCTATAGAACATTATAAAAATTGGATAAAAAATTCTGCTTCATTTATAAAATCTATGGATAAAAATCATTTAGTTACAATTGGAGTTGAAGGCATCATTTCTACTTTGATGAATGAAACCATATTTGAAGAAATTCATCGTTTTGAAAATATTGATTATGCCACTATTCATCTTTGGCCAAAAACATGGCAATGGTATAACGGAAAAAATGAAGAAGCCGTAGCAGATTCGACACTTGAAAAAACGAAAAAATATATTGAACTTCATGCTGCTATTCTAAAAAAAATAAACAAACCTTTAGTCATCGAAGAGTTTGGTTTGCATAGAGATGAAAATCGATTTTCATCAAAAGCCACAACAAAAAATAGAGACCTTTATTACAACTTTATTTTTGAAACTGGTAAAAAAAATAATATTGCTGGCTACAATTTTTGGGGTGCATTTGGATTAATTGAAAATGAAAACACATCTGGTTTTATGCAAAAAGGAATGGCTTACAGTGCCGACCCACCTCAGGAAGAACAAGGACTTTACAGCGTTTTTATGAATGACTCTAGCACTTGGGAAGCAATTGTAAAATTTATTTCAAAATTATAAAAACACAGCTCTCAACCCTTCAATTTCTTTTAAATCACTTTGCATATAACTATCATTAAATATCGGGTTTGATTCAATATCATTTTCAGTAAAACTACTTTTACAAGTTGCATGAATTTCATTTGTACCACAAAATTCACTAATCATTTTTGCATTATTTACTGTTACTCCACTTCCTGGCATTATAGAAATTTTAGTGCCAAAATTTTCTTGCAACAATTTAATTTTTTCTTTTCCTTCATCTACTGTTTTTTGTCCACCACTCGTCAAAATTCGTTCAAATCCTAAATCGATAATTTCTGTACAAGATTTATCTAAATCAACACTTCTATCAAAAGCTCGATGAAATGTTGATGGTTTGTGTTTCCATGCTTCTAATAATTTTTTACAAAGTTCAATATCAACTTGACCTTTCTTATTTAATGCGCCAAACACAATCCCATCAGCAGCTAAAACCCTACACGTATTAATATCGGAGCGCATTATTTCGTATTCATCTTCGTTGTAAACAAAATGTCCACCTCGTGGGCGAATCATTACATAAACAGGTATTGGAATAAGTTCTTTTACTTTTTTTAATAATCCAAACGAGGGAGTACAACCGCCATCATGTAAATTTTCAAACAATTCAATTCTATCTGCTCCGCCTTTCCATGCATTTATGCACGATTGTAAGTTATTACATGCAATTTCTATTTTCATTATTCTACGATATATTTTGAGTCTACTTTTGTGTTTTTTTCTTTTTGCGAAGTTACTGTAAAATCAAATCCTTTGTTTAAACTATACCCTCCATATTCGCCTTGTTTATTAATGGCAATAAATCCAATTTGAATTTCATTTAATTTTTTATCTGTTTTTTTCATGGCACGTTCTACGGCTTTTTTTACAAGCCATTTCCGGGCTGTAACCTTGCCGCATAAATTCCACCACCAAAAAACTTCCACAAATACGAATCACTTCTTCGCCATTTCCTGTGGAAGTTGCTGCACCAATTTCATTATCCACATAAAGTCCAGCTCCAATTATTGGCGAATCACCCACTCGCCCACGCATTTTAAAACCCATTCCACTTGTTGTGCAAGCGCCACTTAAATTTCCAAATTGGTCCATTGCAATCATCCCAATTGTATCATGATTATACTCACCGTTTTCTAAAAACAAAGGTGGATTTGGTCCACGATTTATTTTACCTTTTTCAATATTTATTATCGGTTTGTATTCGCTTTTTTTCAACCAATTTTCATAACTTTTTTGAGCATGATCGCTCAATTTTTTATCTTGTAATTCAAAACCATTTTCTAATGCAAATTTTTGAGCACCTTCGCCCACAAGCATCACGTGAGGTGTATTTTCCATTACCATTCTTGCTACTTTAATTGGATTTTTTATTTGTTCCAAAAATGCTACACTTCCACATTTGCTTTCATGATTCATTATACTAGCATCCAACGTTACAAAACCTTCTCTATCTGGATTTGCGCCCAAACCCACACAACAATTTTGCCAATCATTTTCACTCATCATTACACCTTGTTCTACAGCATCCAATGCGCTTCCTTTTTTATTAATTATTTTCCAAGCTGCTGAATTTGCCCCCACACCTTGATTGTGCCATGTGCTTAACACAACAGGATTGCTTTTTCGTACTCGCATACCAAAAGTGTATTTTGATGTTGCTAAAAAAGCTGAGCTTAACGTTAATGTTTTAAGGAGTTCTCTTCTATTCATAAAATTTATTTTTATTAATTTATTCAACAATTATTTCGCTACAAAACATCCAAGCCGGTTCGCCTTCGCCTGCAAATCCTGATGGAATTATGTGCCTACTTGGTGCAACAATTTTTATAAAACGGGCTGTTATTTTTCCTTCATAAAATAGTTGATCTTCTAAAGCTATTTTTTCTACATCAAATTCATTTAAGGTTTTTAAGGTTTCATATCTTATCCCATCATTACTTATTTTAATATAAAGTTGTGAAGGCAAATGAATCCAACTTTCTGGAGCTTTTAAAAATGACATTTTTATTTTACTAAATGATGTTGTAGAACCTAGATCTAAATTTAATTCCATATCCTCTCCACGCCAACCCAACCATTGATTTCCACTCCATGGCAAATCGCCTACTACACCATCGACCAACGTTTTTTCGCCGCCTGTATTGTAGCTTTTATTTGGCGGATTTGTTAATTCTATTTTTTTTCCTGTGGCTAAATTTAAATTATAGCGTTGAGAAAACACATTGCCTTTTCTGTTTTTAACATCAAATAAAGCGGCTTTTAATATTGTACTTTTTGAAATTAAAATAGGATTGGTATATTTTGGGGAATTCAAATTTGGTTCACTTCCATCCAATGTAAATCGAATATCAAATTTAATTAAATCGCTCGATAAATTTATAAATAAATTTTTATTATCAATAGAACTTGTTGACACATTGACATCGAAAATAGATTTTGCATAATTCATTTTTAAAGTGTCTAATAAATTAAAATGAGAAATAAGTCGCTCCGTAAATTCTTCATAGTTTTTATTTTCTTCTTTGCTCCAAAGCACTTCACTCAAGGCACACAATCTTGGCAATGCCATATACATGGCATGTTCTGGTGTAGGAATATATTCTGTCCAAACATTTCCTTGTGCGCCTAAAATATATTTTCTTTTTTCTCCGTTTAATTTTTCAGGAATGGGTTGATAGGAATATACTTTTTTTACTGTAGTATATCCACCAATTGCCAATGGTTCAGTTTTTTTATTTCCTTGGTAATGATCAAAATAAGAATGACTACC
>JAGNRR010000112.1 GCA_017988595.1 Chitinophagaceae bacterium | reverse complement strand
AAAACAAAATGGTTTTTCCTTGTTCTTTATTTAATTGCAACATGGTATTTCGCAAATCCAAAATGCCTTCGGGATCAAGCCCTGTATTGGGTTCATCTAAAATAATAAAATCGGGATTGTGAATTAATGCCTGAGCCAAGCCCAAACGTTGTTTCATACCATGTGAATAGGTTTTTGCTTTTTTATGTTCACTGCCTAGCAAGCCTACATCATCTAATAATTTTTCGAAATCTTTTTTTGTAAAATTTAATTGACTTGCTCTTGCAAAAAGTTTTAAATTTTCTAAAGCTGTTAAATGACCATAAAAATCAGGTTTTTCGATAATGCATCCCATCGATTTCATTACTTCGCTTCGGTGGGTTTGGATATTTTTGCCAAATATAGAAATTTCGCCTTCATCTGGTTTTATCAAGGACAGCATCATTCTCAAGGTAGTACTTTTTCCACTACCATTTGGACCCAAAAAGCCATATATAGAACCTTTGTTTACTGAAAAACTTAAATCATTTACGGCTTTTAAATCACCAAATGATTTGCTGATATTTTTAACACTTAAAGCTTGCTCCAACATTTCTAAATTTCATATTTCAAAAGTAAATTAATAATGCAAATGTAATTCATTGAAATTATTTATAGGATAACTTAATTTGTTAAACTATTTTAGCATTTCAAAATAATTTAAAATTTTTTTATATGTCGAATATCACATTAGCCATTCATGGTGGAGCAGGAACAATTTTAAAATCGATGCTAACCGATGAATTAGAAAAACAATACAATCAAGGTTTGCAAAATGCATTAAATGCAGGCTATGAAATTTTAGAAAAAAAAGGTTCTGCCGTTGATGCTGTGGTAGCAGCGGTAATGAGTTTGGAAGATAATCCTCTTTTTAATGCAGGCAAAGGTGCAGTTTTTACCAAAAAAGGGATTAATGAAATGGATGCCATTATTATGGAAGGAAAAAATTTGGAAGCTGGCGCTGTGGCTGGTGTTCGAAATATTAAAAATCCCGTTTTACTTGCAAAAGAAATAATGTTGCACAGCGGTCATGTAATGCTTAGCGGAAACGGTGCAAAAGAATTTGCATTGAATAGAGGCATTGAACAAGCACCAGATGATTATTTTTTTACACAATATAGATATGACCAATGGGTGGAAATTAGAGATAGCGATTTTTATCAACTCGATCATAAAGAAGATAATTTAAAAGGCATGCCGCACGAAGAAAAAAAGTTTGGCACTGTTGGTGCAGTTGCACTAGATTTTGAAGGAAATTTAGCAGCTTCTACTTCTACTGGCGGAATGACCAATAAGCGTTTTGGTAGAATAGGGGATAGCCCAATTATTGGTTCTGGAAATTATGCAAACAATAAAACTTGTGCAATTAGTTGCACAGGACACGGTGAATTTTTTATGCGTGCTGTAGTGGCTTATGACGTAAGCTGTTTAATGGAATATAAAAACTTAAGTCTTAAAGAAGCTTGCGATATTGTGGTGAAAGATAAATTAGTGAAACTTGGTGGCGAGGGCGGATTAATTGCTGTTGACACACTTGGCAATCACGAATTGTGTTTTAATAGCAAAGGTATGTATAGAGGATTTCGAAATAACAAAGGGGAGAATGTGGTAGCGATTTATGAGTAGGATTTTTAATCCCATTTTTTATTTTCACCTAATTTTGTTTTTTTTGAATAATTACATTTATAGAAGTTGATGTTTTACATTAAACTGTATTTGTATTTTTTTTATTTAATGATTTTGCAATATCTGATGTGAAAGCATTTTTATATTATTTGCCATACACTTAGTTATTTCATCTAATGATTCTAGAGCTTTATCAAAGTAATTTATATTCAAAGCTAAATGAGCATGAGGAATAATATCATCCTTTGAATACTTTATATGTAAATGTGGACTTCGTTTATAATCACCATGTGTCAAATCAATGTCAGAAGGGTCTGTATGAAGTAGGATATATTCATCCTCAGTATCAGATAAATATAAATGGAAATAAATTCTTTTTAGCTCAAAATCCATTCTTGTTCCAATAACTTTATCCCAAATTTCATAATAACTTGCTTTGAAAGAATTATTAATTGTTTTAAACTGTGAATTAATTTTTGAATGTTCGTCAAACTGCCCAATATTTACAATTTTAGTTTCATCAGTTACACAGAATATTATTTTATTATTACCAGCTGCCACTCTTTGAGGATGTATACTTTTATTAGCAGAAACATCCTTAATAAATGATTTTATTTGAGCACTTCGTGTAGCAATTAAATTTTCCTCTGTATTTCTAATTTTTTTTACTCCCATACATTATATTCCTAAAAGTTGTTTTTCACTTGGAGTAAGTTGGTATAATTCACAAGCAATATTATTTATCTCAACTTCCAATTCCATTTTCTTAATTTCATTCTTTTCTATAAATCTCTTTTTAACAGTAGAGATCATTCGAGTAACCAAGCTTATATTATCCGCAAGAGTAGGGTCAGGAACGGGAGTTTCTTTAAGCACATTAAGATGAAAAATATTATATCCACTTGACTGCTTTTGAGCTTGTAATGATAAAATCCAGTAGCATGGCGTTGAATTTAATATTCCTAAAAAATAATATAATAAGTCAGCATTAATTGAATCATCTTTTAAAATAAAATAAGGTGACCTAAACGTAATGAAATTGCCCTCAATATCTAAAGCAAATTTAGGAGTGATAGACATATAAGGGGTAACAATTTTAGGGGAATTAACACTTTCTGATTTTCCAGGCGAATGCAATTTCCACCACAATAATTTATTACTTTTTACATCTGCTCTCTCGTCAAGTATATTCTTCTTTGATAATAAATAATTCCAAGTTTTAGGATATAAATTCTCTAAAACATCTTCTGATATTAATTCGTGATTTATGAATGGAAAGTAAACTAATTCTACTTTATTCGTTTCGAATGAATAGGCGTTTATTTTTTTGTCGGGTAAATATTGCTTGTATAAAATCGAATCTTCCTTAGAAACACTTTTGGCATCAATTTTAAATATGTCATCTTTACCAGTAACTATGCCTTGATTCAATTTTAAAAAATTATCAATCTTAACATTGCTTTTAATTTTAATTTGTAAATCAAATTCGAGTTTATTTAATAAATACCATTCTCCATCAGTTTTAAAATAATTGTCAGCTTTATAAATTTGGTATTGCTTTTCTTCTGATTCAATTTCGTCAAGTACCAGCTGCAATGCATCACCTACAGAAGACCTACACTTCATTAGCCAAGAAACAGAATTTTCTATTTGTGTATTTGACCTCTTTCTAAAGATTAGTAATATTGTATATGTTCCTACTTTGTCAAACACATTTATTGATGACAAATCTGCAAGTAATTCAATTGTACAGTGTTCAAGTAAATAATTTCTTAATTTTTTTGAACTCGCAGAAATTAAAAAATTGTGTGGCAATACAAATAATCCTAATCCGTTTGGATTTAGTAAATCAATAGACAATTTAATAAAAGCTTGATAAACATCGACCTTCCCATTATTAAGTCCTTCAAGTATAGCTTTACATTTTTCAATTATTGGTTGCTCTTTTTTATCAAGGTTGATAAAGGGAGGATTAGAAATTATGACATCTACTTTATTTTTTGCATTTGTCATATCAAGCATTATATCTAAAGAATCTCCTTCAATTATTGCTGGCTTGGGGAATGTCTTGTTGAAAATATAATGAAGTAAAGTGAGGGAAAGATTAGTGGACAAACAAGCATTTGGGTCAATATCAATCCCTGTAACATTATTAAATAATGTGTCCACATTCAAAACACTTTCATTTGAAATTCTTTTTTCAATTTGAGTTTCGAGTAGTGTTCTCAAAAAAATTCCCGACCCGACTGCGGGCTCTAATATTTTTAGAGAATCAAAGTCTTTTTCAGTATACTTTTTACATACATACTTTGCGAAAAACCTTGCAACATATTCTGGTGTATAATAAGCACCAAAATCTTTGTTTATCTTTTCAGTTGGTACCGAAGCAAATACTTCCAATTGAGGTGATGTATTATCAACATATAATAAGGATACGTATTTTTGATAAATTCTACTTAAAGCTTGTTTAGTCATTATCGAAAAATCATATCGAAAATTATTGTGTTCATTTTCATAGAAACTTGTTACCATTCTTTTAATATCAAGTAAGCTAATTTCATTAAAATGAGCAATTTTATTTTTTGAGACTATGTAATTTGGGATGGCAATTTCGAGTGCTGTTTCAACTGCTTCAATTATCTGAGAAACGTTCGTGTAAGTTCCAATGCTAATTGTTTCAATAAAAATTTTAGAATTCCAAGGTCTCTTATTTGTCCTTCTTTTTCCATCTTCAATTGAACGCAAAAAAATAATTGCATTAAATAAGTGAGACAAAGAAATCAAATCAATTGTATTATTCAATTCAGCAGATAGAATTCTTTTCCAGTTTGAAATATTCTCAATTAATACGTCGTCTAAAGCTTTAATATTAGTATTGGGTTTTTTACCAATGACCTCTAAAAAAGCATTCATGTTTAATGCATCTGCTTCATTGTCTTTTTCAATTTTTTTGGTCTCTACTTTTCTTTTTTGATTATTTAGTATATAGTAGTAATTAATATACCTTGAATCAACTGTAATATGCCAATTTACTAAATTATTATAAGAAAGTCCTAATAAATTATTCTCTTCTGTAGAAGTTAAATCTTCATTTCTTACTTTTAAGAATGAAATAATAGCTGAATTTTGCAACCCATGTTCAACTACTAAATAACCATTTGACTTCTCTTCAGAAGAAGGTTCTATAAAATAACTTGGATTCCACTTTAATGCTTTTGCAAATTCTAATACTAAATGTTTAGATTCTTCAATATTAATATCAGAAGTCAGCTTATTATATATGTTGGCAATATTTTGCATAAAAAACAAATGTAAAACAAATGTGCAGATTTTTTTTCAAAATTATAGTAGTATGTACGTAATGAGTTTACGTATTGATTTTATACTTTATTAATATTTTAAAATATTATACCAAATCAAAACCACATTTTTCGTTGTTTTCACTAAAAATAATTTCAATATTTTTTGTCTTTTCGGGGTCTCCTGAAAGGGACCCCGAATATGAGCGGAGACTATTATTTTGTCTTATTTTATAAAAAGTAATACGAATACCTTGGGTTCTCCTTCGGAAGACCCCAAGGTAACAAAATTCAAAATACTAAAAATAAACAGGATAAAAACACAATTTCCCTTTGCTGTTTATTTCCAAAGTAGGCAAAGGCATTTTTATAGTAAAGGTTTTAAAAATGGAGTTAATTATTTTTGATGTTGTTTTTATTCTGCTTAAATCTATATCTGGCGAAAGATAAAATTGGCGCAAACGTGGAATGTCTTTTCGGTTTACATTAATGCCATTATCTGTCCATTCATTTTCAAAGCCACCATATAAATTTTGTGCGCCATAACCCACAGCAATATTTAGCCATTTTGGGAAATTGCTTTTTGGAAAAAAACTATTTATGTTTCCACTTAACCAATACGTTTGACCATTATAATCTTTAAAAATTAATTCGCTTAGGCTAGAACCATACAAATTTTTTGCCCTGTTTTTTAATTGCCCATTTTCATATTTTGGCGCATGAGTTGAAAATTTAAATAATATGCGTTGTTCATTCCACAACATATTTTGTGTGGCATAAATTCCACTTCCTAGTGAATTTGCTAGCATATCGCTCCAGCTAAAACCCCATCCAGCCGAGTATCCGTCCAAAATTTCTATAACTGATAATGATGTTACACCACTTAATGCTCCAAAAATTGATGCTCTTTTTTTATCAACGCCGCTCCATTGCAATGCCGATGAAAAAATCAAACTTAATTCGTATGCCGAAAATGCATGACCAATTTTATCTACTTGAAGCCATTCTTTGCTGTCATTAAAACTGTGCAATTTCGATTTTGGATATTGCGCATACCAAACATTGTTCAGTGCTAAAATACTTCCAGTCCATGCTGCAACATAAGTTCCAGTAACTGCATAAAGTCTTTTAGTATTTATCGTATCTGGAATATCGGTAATTGCTAATTTTTTTTCTTGTGCAATACTTTTTATAGAAATAAATAATAAACAAAAAAGAAAAAGTCTTTTCATTTTAATATTTAAGAAAACAAAAAGTTCTCTACTGTTTTTAAAAA
>JAGNRR010000009.1 GCA_017988595.1 Chitinophagaceae bacterium | reverse complement strand
AAATAATACCAAGTGGGTGTTGGGCGACTATTTACTTCCATAATGCCACCAATTAAAAATAATAATCCAATCAATAAAGCAAAAATTAATTTCTTCTCCATCGCAATTTTAGCAGCAAGATATGCGCCCACAAAAGTGCCACCAGCATGTGCCAAAAGTGGAATTGAGAACTGTTGCCAATTAAAATATTGAAACAAGCTGTTTAATGTTTCAGGGTTTTTCATTTCAAATCCATTAGGCATTTCCACTACATTTATGCCTAGCATTATGATGCCCATATTTACAATACTACCAGCTATTACGCCAAATAATAGTGCTAAAATGTATCGAAATACTTTGTTGTTTTTCATGATAAAATTTTTTGTAATCACAAGATAAAAAAAATTTTTAATTCTAAAGATTAAATTAGTTTTACATCAATTTTTAAAAATGGCTTTTTTTCAACGATTAAATACAAATGCCGAAAGCATTATTGATACTGGATTTGGTTCAAACACTGAAATCCAAGGCGGAAGATTTATAAATAAAGATGGAAAGCCAAATGTAAAAAAATCTGGAATTGGTTTTTTTGAAGGAATAAGTTGGTATCATACCTTGCTTTCATTAACTAGGATTCAATTTCTACTTATTATTTTTTTATTTTATTTTTTAGTCAATATTTTTTTTGCATTTATATATTATTATATTGGTGTAGAACATTTAAATGGAATTGATGCTACAAAAGAACTTGATAAATTTAGTCAAGCTTTTTTCTTTAGTATTCAAACATTTACAACTGTAGGTTATGGACATATAAATCCAGAAGGTTTTATTACAAGTACCATAGCAGCTGTTGAAGCATTGACAGGATTGTTAAGTTTTGCTTTAGCAACAGGGCTTTTTTATGGACGATTTAGCAAGCCCAAAGCCTATATTATTTTTTCCGAAAATGCACTCATTTCACCTTATCAAGATAAAACTGCATTGATGTTTCGGCTGGCTCCAAACAAAAATACACATCTTACTGATTTAGAAGTGAAGGTAACATTAGCCTTGCAAGTGATTGAAAATGGCGAAACAAAAAATAAATTTTATAATCTTGATTTAGAAGTTGATAAAATAAGTGCATTGAATTTGAGCTGGACAATTGTGCATCCGATTGATGATAAAAGTCCGCTTTGGGGATACAAAGAAAATGAATTTAAAAACCAGAATGGTGAGGTCATTGTCTTTTTAAAAGCATTTGATGATATGTTTAGCAGTAGTGTTATCAAAAGAACTTCCTACATTTTTAATGAAATTATTTATGGTGCAAAATTTAATTTAATGTTTTCCAAAAATGAAAAAAGCACATTAACTAATTTACATATGGATAAACTTAATTCTTTTGAGAATAAAAATTTAGACAATTAAATTAATTCAATCCTTCAAAACTTCTTTTTATAAATGCACTTAAAGCTTCGCCTTTCAATAAATTTTGAGAAAGTTTTGCCAAATCCACCGCTTGAGAAATCATCGTTTCTTGTTTATCCAGGTTTGTTTCTTCAATAATTTGTTTGCTCAAATGGTGATTAGTATTCACTACTAAATTATACATATCTGGAAAATTTCCCATACCAAACATTCCGCCTCCTGTTGCACTCATTTCTTTCATTCGTCGCATAAATTCAGGTTGAGTAATGATGAATGGCAATTCATTTTCTTCCATTGTTTCTAATTGAATAGTAAACGTTTTTTTATCTATTTTTTCTTCTAATACTGTTTTTAATTTTTCTTTTTCTTCATCACTTAAAATAGAAATGGTTACAATATCTTTTTTAATTAAATTATTGATATGGTCTGAGTCTACTCTAACAAAAGTAAAATTTTCATTATCGCTTTCTAATTTTTGTATCAAATGCGAAATAATAGGAGAGTCTAAAAGCAATACTTCATAGCCTTTTGCTTTTGCCGATTCGATATAACTGTGTTGTGTTTCTTTGTTGCTAGCATATAACACAATAGTTTTTCCATCCTTGTCAGTTTGTTTATCAATAAGCTGAACTTTCAATTCGTTGAGCGTAAAAAAAGTGTCATCCACCGTAGGATAAAGAAAAAATTCGCCTGCTTTTTCATAAAATTTTGGTTCGGAAAGCATTCCATATTCCAATACAATTTTTATGTCATTCCATTTTTGTTCAAAATCGCTTCGGTTGTCTTTGAATAACTGACTAAGTTTGTCCGATACTTTTTTAGTAATATAATTTGATATTTTTTTTACTGCGCCATCGGCTTGTAAATAAGATCTAGAAACATTTAACGGAATATCTGGGGAATCTATTACACCTCGCAACATGGTTAAAAATTCTGGAACAATACCTTCAACATTATCCGTTACAAAAACTTGATTTTGATAAAGTTGAATTTTATCTTTTTGAATTTGTAAATCTTTATTCAGCTTTGGAAAATATAAAATTCCCGTAAGGTTAAACGGATAATCTACATTTAAATGAATATGAAAAAGGGGTTCTTCAAATTGCATTGGATACAATTCATGATAGAAATTTTTATAATCTTCATCGTTTAAATCTGAAGGGCTTTTTGTCCAAGCAGGTGTAGGATTATTGATAATTCTATCTTTTACAATTTCTTCTTCTTTGGCATCATCGCCTTCGTCAGTTTTTATTTTTTCGGTTGTAGTGCCAAATTTTATTGGAATAGGCATAAATTTATTGTACTTATTCAATAAAGTTAATATTCGCTCTTCTTCCAAAAATTCTAAAGAATCTTCGGCAATATGAAGAATAATATCAGTTCCACGAGTGGTTTTTTCATGTTCAGTTAATGTAAATTCAGGACTGCCATCGCAAATCCAATGAGCAGCTGGTTCATCTTTAAATGATTTTGTAATTAATTCCACTTTGCTAGCTACCATAAAAGCCGAATAAAAACCCAACCCAAAATGACCAATTATACCCGCATCTTTTCCAGCTTCTTTATATTTTTCTAAAAATTCTTCAGCACCTGAAAATGCTACTTGATTAATATATTTTTCAACTTCTTCGGCTGTCATCCCAATTCCTTGGTCCGAAATGATCAGTTTTTTTCCTTCTTTATCTATTTTTATTTCAATCATTGGATTGCCATAATCCACTTTGGCTTCGCCAATATTGGTTAAATGTTTTAATTTGCTTGTGGCATCGCTGGCATTTGATATAAGTTCACGAAGAAAAATTTCGTGGTCGCTGTAAAGAAATTTTTTAATTAGGGGAAATATATTTTCTACCGATACATTTATTTTTCCTGAAGACATAATAGATTTTTTTTTATTCTATGTCAAAAAAAATACCAAAAAAATAATTTGTGCCATTTTTTCAGCACCTTTACTTTGCTTGGCATTTAATTCTATTTTGAAATGAACTTATGGCTTAAAAATAATTCAAATAGCCAAAATGAATTTTTGAATTTCTAAATCTAAATTCACTTTCGGTAGTGGAACCAATAGCATAACTAATATTAAATAAACCCGCTTTGGTTTCAAAAAGCATCCCTAATCCACTACTGTATGGATATAATTTTTGTTTTACTATGCCATAATTTTGGTTGTAATATCCACCTTCAACAAATGCAAAAAAATATGAATTTTTTGAAATCAAAAAGCGTGGTTCAAGCGTTAGGAGATGATAATTGTTTACAAATAAACTACCTTCATCAAAACCTCGCAAAAGCCTAAAACCGCCTATTTGAAAAATTTCGTTTCTAAAAAGTGGTTGTGCGCTATACATGATGCCATTTTGTAATTTGGTTTGAAGAACGATTCTTTTCGTTAAAGAAAAATAATAAGCAAAAGTACTTTGAACTTGATATCGAAAAGACGTGGTTTTAATACTGTCATATAAATAAGAAAAATCTTCATTTCTGCTCGGATCAATCGTCGATGTAACGATATTGTTTTCCAATAAATTTCGAATTGCAGCACTGCCTTTTAGTTTTAGCTGAAAACCTTTTCGTGGATTTATGGTGTAGTCTAATTTCGAATAATTTCCTTCAAGTCCAAAATGTTTTGTCGATACATCAATGTTTTCGGGCAATTGTTTGGTGTTGATTAAAAGTGCCGTATTGATATTTAATAATCGAGATGAAGCGGAATTGTAAAACGCTTTTATGTAATTCGTGGTATTAAATTGATATTGCAAACCCAATTCGCCTTGCACGTTTCTAAAAACCGAATCTTTTTTATAATATTCAAAATTTCCACTTACAGAAATATTACTATTAAAAATATAAGGATAAAGTGCATCGATATTCATTCGTGGTGATTTGTATTGCAAATTTTGCCAATTAAAAGTGAGTTGTTCGCCACGCGAAAGCGCATTTACAAAAGCCAATTTAATATCGCCTGTCAATAAAAATTTATCGCCAATTTCTTTATTGCTTGGCAATAAACCCAGCAAAACATCTGCTCTATTTGCTGATTTATTTTTTAAAAATAAATTTAATTGTGTTTTTTCAATATTGAAATTTATTTTCCATGGAAATGGCGCAGTCAAAAAAATATTTTCTTCCAGCAGCTTATCAATCTTTTTTATTTTAGATTCATTATAAATTTCTCCCTGTTGAATACTCAAATATTTTTGCAAATAATTGATATGAATATTAGCATCTTCGTTAAGTACAATACTATCAATTTTTATCAAAGGTCCTTTGTCTAAAGTTAAAATTGCAGAAATACGTTCATTTTCTCTAGAAATAGAATCAAGTTTTAAACTTGCAAAAGGATATCCATTGTTTTCAAAATAGGTAATCACTGCATTGTAGATTGAAAATAATTTTTTTGGATTTATTGGCGTTGCAATAAATTTTTTTTCTTCAAAACCTGCAAGTTGCATAACTATATTTGGAATGTTGGATGATTTTAAAGTTGCCCATTTATATTGATTTCCTAAATATGGAAATAGCGAAAGTTCATTTTTACTTTCATCAAATACCAAGCTATCTATCGATGTGGCTAAATAACCATTTTGTATGAGTTGCTGTTGAGCTTTTTGAATAGCTTGAAAAGCAGTTAAATAATCTGTGTAATTATTTTCTATTGTTGTAGTTGCTAAAAAAGCAGCAGCTTCATTTCCTTTTACAACAACATTGATTTTTTGGGCAATTGCTACATTGTTTTTTAAGAACAACAACAAATGCAAAAACAAAAAATATTTTATGTAAACTTTGCGAAGCATATTTGCAATGCAAATTAAACAATAAAAATGGCAGGCTTGTATATTCATATTCCTTTTTGTAAAAAAGCATGTCATTATTGTAATTTTTATTTTTCTACTTCGATGAAGAATAAAAACGAAATTGTTGAAGCTTTAGTATCTGAAATGAATTTGCAAAAAAATTATTTAAGTAATAATTATTTAAACAGTATTTACTTTGGAGGTGGCACACCAAGTTTATTAAGTGTTGAAGAGTTGAAATTATTGTTTAATGAAATAAATAAAAATTTCGAAATTGATGCTCAGGCTGAAATAACACTTGAGGCAAATCCAGAAGATATTTCAGAAGAAAAATTAGCGTTTTATGCATCATTAGGCATCAATCGGTTAAGTATTGGTATTCAAAGTTTTTTCGACGAAGACTTGAAATATATGAACAGAAGCCACGATGCTGAAACATCAAAACGATGTTTGGAAATATTAAAAAAAATGAATTGGAAAAATTTTTCTTTGGATTTAATATTTGGCTTTCCATTATTAAGTAATGAAAAATGGCTAAAAAATATGGAGTGGGCAATTGAAAGTGGCGCAAAACATATTTCCACTTATGCGCTCACCGTGGAGCCGCAAACTGCTCTGGCGCATTTAATAGAAACCAAAAAAGCATTGCCCATTGATGCTGAAAAAGCTGCTGAGCAATATGAACTGTTGATGAAAAAAATGAAAGAACATGATTTTATTCATTATGAAATTTCTTCTTTTGCAAAAAAAGATGCCCTGGCTGTTCACAATAGCAACTATTGGAACGAAAAACCTTATTTGGGCATTGGTCCAAGTGCTCATTCATACAATGGAAAAAGCAGGCAATGGAATGTAACTAATAATGCGTTGTATTTAAAAAGTATTGAAAAAAAGACAGTGCCATTTACAATCGAAGAATTGTCGGAAACACAAATGAGGAATGAATTTATTATGATAAAATTGCGTTTAAAAAATGGCATTGATAAAAAAATATTTGCATTAAAAGTTTCGGACAAACATTTTGATTTGTTTGAAAAAAAATGTGAAGAATATATTTCTAATGGTTTTTTAATAAGTTCCGACACACATTTTTATTTAAGCGAAAAAGGAAAATTATTTGCTGATAAAATTGCCAGCGATTTGTTTTTTGACTAAAAAATAAATCCTAAAATCAACCAACATAAAACAATTATCGGTGGCGGAATTTTTGTAAATTGAAGCAATAAAAAGGTACCTAAAATAATCATTGCACCCTCAAAATTAAAACCCAAAGATCGGAATAAAATAAAAGCCGAAGCCCATAAAATGCCTGCCACTACAGAGTTTAATCCTTCCAAAGCACAAAAAATAATAGGGTATTGTTTTAAGTTTTGATAGATTGGAAAAAAGAAAAACAACAATAACGTACTTGGTAAAAAAACACCAATAAGTGCCACAAAACTTCCTGCTAGTTGTGCGCCAAAACCAAAAGAACTCATGCTTAATCCACCCACATAACTGCATATTGAAAAAACAGGACCCGGAATGGCATTTACCATCCCAATACCAGTCATAAATTGATCATTGGTCATCAATGTTTGGGTATTTCTTATTTGCGGAAGCGAAATAAACTGTTCGTGCATCATCGGATAAAGTGCTTGACCTCCGCCAAAAATAGTGCTGCCAAAACGATAAAAATTTTCGAATAAATTAAATAGACGTGCATATTGCCAATGATGTACACGAGCAAATTCACTAAAAAAACCCGCTAAAATAAAAACTAGAAAAAACCAAAATATATTTTTCCATTTTACAGTATAAGCTTTGGTGTCTTTTGGAGGAAATTTTTTGTTGGTAAAATTTGTAATCACACCACCCAAAATAATTAAAATAGGAAACACCCAAGGCGAACGAATAAAAATGGTAGCCAACATAGAACAAATCATGATGATGATGGCAGCTTGGCTTTTTACAGAAATTTTTTGGGCTTTAAGACTGGCATAAACAATGAATCCAACAGCCATGGGTTTTACAAAAACGAAAACATCTTTGCTTAATAAATTTTTATCCAAATGAATAATTAAAAACGAAAATGCGGTCATTAAAATTGCCGCTGGCAAAATCCAAATCAATAATGAAAGGATGGCTAAAATAATGCCGCCTCTTTTATAGCCAATAAGGGTAATGGTTTGCGACGAAGATGGACCAGGCAACATTTGGCAAAAAGCAATTAAATCAATTAATTCTTTTTCGCTTACATCTTTTCTTTTTTCTACAAATGTTTTTAGCATCATGCCAAAATGCCCTTGTGGACCACCAAAAGCTGTGAGCGTGTAAAAAAATACTTCCTTAAGAAAACCAATATGTCGTATTAATTTCACTTCGGAAAAGTACAAAAAAAAATGATGAAATTATAATTTTAGGGAAAGTGGCTTTGATTTATAAATTTCAATTTGCATCGGGTAAATAATATTCTAAAAACAAATGTATATTTGAGAACAATTTCTATTTCTAAATCATGTAACATTGATTTTGGAGATTGACAAATTGCAATCTATGTGGTATGAAATTAGGTTAAAATTAAAATTTTAAAATTGAATATTTTATTTGTTTGTAGTAGAAATAAATGGAGAAGTAGAACTGCCGAAACAATTTTTAAAGGCAATCATAATTATAATATCAAATCAGCAGGCACTGAACCTTCTGCTATTGTAAAAGTATCCGCAAAAACAATTCTTTGGGCAGATTATATTTTTGCAATGGAAAAAAAACATAAACAAAGGTTATTAGAAAAATTTCCAACAGAAACACAAAACAAAATAATTATAATTCTAGATATAGAAGATAATTATAAATATATGGATAATGAACTAATAGGAATTATTAAATTATCTGTAAAGCCATACTTAGACGATTTAGATTAATGTGAAAGCATATCTCTTTATGAATTAATTGAATGATTTAAACAACAAAAAAGGAAGAACAAATATTTTTAATTCCCCTTACCCAAACATTTCCCTTACTTTGTCAAAAAAGCTTTTATCGCTTTTGCTGGCATTGGGTTTAAAATTTTCGGCACCACGTAGGCTTTCTATTATTTTGGTTTCTTCTACGTTAAGTTTTTGTGGTGTCCACACATTTACATTTATCAATTGGTCGCCTTTTTCGTAGCTGTTTACACTCGGGAAACCTTTGCCTTTTAGTCTAAATATTTTTCCAGCTTGAGTTCCAGCAGGGATTTTTATTTTAGCTTTTCCGGTAATTGTTGGAATTTCTATTTCTGTGCCAATCACAGCATCAGGAAACGATATATGCAATTCATAAAGTACATTTAAACCTTCTCTAATAAGTTCTGCGTGTTTTTCTTCTTCAATTACAACGAGCAAATCGCCCGCACTACCACCTCTTTCGCCTGCATTTCCTTTGCCGCTTACGCTCAATTGCATGCCATCTTGTACGCCAGCTGGAATATCAAGTTCTATTTTTTCTTCGTCATAAGTTCTGCCTTCGCCTTTGCATGTAACACATTTTTGAGTAATGCTGGTGCCATCGCCATTACAAGTGGGGCAAGTGGTAACGGTTTGCATTTGACCTAAAAATGTATTAGTTACTCGGCGCACTTGTCCGCTACCTTGGCATGTGCCACAAGTTTGCACACTAGCACTATCTTTTGCACCGCTAGAATTACATTTAGTGCAACCCACATATTTTTTTACTTTTATGGTTTTGTGCGCTCCTTTTAAAATTTCTTCGTAGTTGAGTTTTATTTTCACTCTCAAGTTGCTACCTCTATTTCCACGTTGGCGTTGTCCGCCACCGCCGCCTCGTCTGCCGCCAAAAAAACTTCCAAATCCTTCATCGCCAAAAATATCGCCAAAATTTGAAAAAATATCGTCCATATTCATGCCACCACCACCGTGTCCGCCAGCTGCTCCACCCAATCCTGCATGTCCGTATTGATCATAACGAGCTTTTTTATCTGGATTGTTTAGCACTTCGTATGCTTCAGCAGCTTCTTTAAATTTTTCTTCGGCTTCTTTATTATCAGGGTTTCTATCGGGATGAAATTGCATAGCTACCTTACGGTAAGCTTTTTTTATTTCTTCAGCCGAAGCACTTTTGGTTACGCCCAATACTTGATAAAAATCTCTTTTACTCATAAGTTTATTCTTTTCCCACCACTACTTTGGCATGGCGAATTAATTTATCGTTTAAATAATATCCTTTTTGAAGTTCGTCGACAACTTTGCCAATCATTTTTTTGTCTGTTACTGGAATTTCAGTAACCGCTTCATGTAATTCTACATCAAATGTTTCGTTTTTGCTTTCAAAACTTTTTAATCCTTTTTGTTGAAGAATTGTTTTCAATTTATTGAAAATTAAATTTACGCCAGTTTTTAATACGGCTGCATCATCGCTTTTTTCCATTTCTAAAACACTTCTGTCGCAATCATCTACTACATCAAGCATAGAAACAATAATTTCTTTTCCTGCTGTTTGAATAGATTCAAGTTTTTCCTTCATTGTTCTTTTGCGATGATTATCAAATTCGGCAAACAGTCTAGTGTATTTATCTTTCCATTCAGCAACTTCCAACTCAAGTTTTTCGATTTCGTTGAGTTCATTTTCTACAGCTTCGTTTTGGTTAATGTCCGCTGTTTCATTTGTGTTTTCACTTGTATCTTCGTTATTTATCAGTTGCTCTTCTGCTATGGTGTTTTTGTCCAAATTGTCGTCCATTTCTGTTTTTTTTTAAAGAAGGGCAAATTTATTGCCATTTTTTATATTTTGGACAAATTGGCAAACTTTAAATAAAAATAAGACTAAAACGTAAATTCTTTTCATTAGAAATGTCAATAAGGTGAATTTTTTACTTAATAAAAACGAATGATAAACAAAAATTGAAAAAAAGGAGAAAAAATTAGTTTTATCTTTACACTTGATGAGAAATATTAAAATAATAGAAGTTCGCAGTGAAATAGGTGCAGGAACAAGAGGGGCAAGTTTGGGAATTGATGCTTTAAAAGTAGCTGCATTAGATTTTATGAGTAGTTTTTTTGTAAACTTTCCTAAGGAAAATGTAGAAGACGAAAATGATTTGCTTTACGAACCTGTAGGAAGTCCTTATGCAAAACGAATAGGTGGCGTACAAACGGTAATAAATCGAGTTTCGGACAGCGTTTCAAAAACCTTGAATTCAGGATTGTTTCCATTGGTTTTGGCAGGAGATCATAGTTCAAGTGCTGGCACAATTGCTGGAATAAAAGTAGCAAACCCAGAAAAAAGATTGGGTGTGGTGTGGATAGATGCGCATGCAGATTTGCATACACCATATACTACACCAAGTGGAAATATGCATGGAATGCCTTTGGCAATTTCTTTGGGGGAAGATAATAAAGATAAAAAATCGCATTCGCCAGATAAAGACACGTTGAAAATGTGGGAAGAATTGAAAAATATTGGAGGTTTGTCGCCAAAAATTTTACCAAAAGATTTAGTTTTTATTTCGCTTCGAGATTTTGAAAAAGAAGAAGCGCATATGATAGAAAAATTGGGAATTAAAGTTATTCCTGTTGCCGAGGTTCGAAAAAAAGGAATAGAACATGTTGTTCGTCAAACTTTGTTGCGTTTACAAGATTGTGATCATATTTATGTGTCATTTGATGTGGATAGTTTAGATAGTTCTATTTCGAGAGGAACAGGAACGCCAGTTCCAAATGGATTGAAAGAAAAAGAAGCAGAAGATTTATTAGCAAGCTTGATGCAAAGTCATAAAATTTGTTGTTTGGAAGTGGCGGAAGTTAACCCAACTTTAGACAAAGAAAATTTGATGGCAGAAATAGCATTTAATATTTTACAACGAAGTGTAAATAATTTATTGGTAAATTAATTGAAAAAATTACCAGCCTAATTTTTTATAAGCATCGTCAAATTTTTTGCCGATGGAATAAAAATTAAATTTTTCATTAGCATTTGATGAAATTATTTTTTTATCAAATGTCGAAAGATTTAAAATCAAAGAATTTAAGGCGTCTAATAATTGTGTTTGATTTTCATTATCGATGATAAAACCATTTTTAGGATTTACAACTTCGGCAACACCGCCAACATTTGTAGAAATAATAGGCAATCCTGCACAAAGACATTCTAAAATAACACAAGGCAAATTTTCGTATCGGCTAAACAGGACTAATGCATCGGCACCTCGAACATAATCGGCAACTTTTTCATAAGATACATTTCCAACAATTGTGCAATTGGCTTTTAATAATTTGGAAGCTGAAATTTGCGAAGCAAGATGTTCGTTCTTTGGTCCTATTAAATATAGATGAATGTTGTTTTGCGAAGCTAAAAATTTTTCAAAAACGTGTAATAGATTGTCGGTGTTTTTTTGATAACCCATGCTAGAAATATGTAGCAATTTTATGATGTCATTATTTTTTTCTTCAGGAAAAAATAGGGAAGTGTCTACTGCATTTTCTATGACTTGTCCTTTGAATTTTAAATTAAAAAGTTGTTGACATTGATTAAATAAATTTTGAGAAACTGGTAAAAAAGCTGTTGCATTTTTAAATATCTTTTTAAAGAATAAAAATTTTAGAATATTTTTTCTTAAATAATTTTTATCTTTAGTATAATAACCTGTCCAGTTTTCTGTAATAACATATGGAATATTATATTTTTTTTTCAATAAATATGCAAATCGTCCAATATGTAAAACAATATTTAGATGTACAAATTTAGGCAAGCCATGTTCTTGAACAATTTTATTGAAAATTTGCCAAAATGTTTTGGCATATAAAATTTGGGAATGTACTTTATCAAAAAACTTTTTTTGAGGATAATAGCCAATATATTCGATAACTTGTTTTGTTGTTTTTTGTTCAATTTCTATTGTTGAAATTGATGGCGATTTTATAATATGAATACATATTACTTTTCGAAAAAGTGCTATAGACTGTGCATGCCTTTGCACGAAATCGCCAGTAAATTCGTCAACTTTATTGGGATACCAACCACACAGTTTTAAAATATATTCGACTTTCATTAATTGTTGCAAAATAACAATAGATTTTGAATACTGTTTTAAATAAGAAAATTTTTATCTTATCAATGTAACATCTCCTTTTTTAATGTATTCTTTTCCGTCTGTCAAACATTTGTATTGGAATACAAAATGATAAGTTTCAATAGGACAAGGTTCTCCTTTGAAAGTACCGTCCCAAATGTCGTAGTAATTATTGGTATACCAAACTTTTTGTCCCCAACGATTAAATATTTCAAATTGATGAAGTTCTAAACCCGCAGCTGTTATCAATTGAAAAACATCATTTATTTGATCACCATTTGGCGAAAATGCTGTAGGTACAAATACTTCTTCGCAACAAGGACCAGGTTCAATGTATACTGTATCTTGAATTTCACAACCTAAAGCATCAATTATATTTACAAAATATTTGCCAAAATAAATGCTGTCTGCTTTTGGTGTAGTTTGAGCAGGGTTTGTTGTCCATAAATAAGTATATGGTGGTTCACCACCTTCAACTAAAACTTCTGCCCATCCTTCATTTCCATAACCAAAACAACCAATATCTTTTTTGGTCATCGTACTTCTTAATGGATCTAATGGTGGTGAAACAAAAACTAAAGTATCAAACTCGCAACCAAGTGTATCGATAATTGTAAGTGTATATGTGCCTAATCGTAAACCGCTAAAACTACCGTGTTTATTAATATGTAATCCTGGTCTTAGATAATAAGTGTAATTTCCATTTCCGCCAGTTCCAGTTGCAGAAATTTTTCCATCATTTGAATTATAACATGTTACAGGTGTTGATTCAATATTGCTAAAACTTAACTTATCGGGTTGGCTTAAAAATAATATTGAATCTTTTCTGCAGTTTAATCCATCTATGATACTAATAGTAATATAGCCACTAGCAAGGTTTGTAAATAAACCAGTTGTTTGAGAACTACCACCATTGATTTGATAAATTAAAGCTCCTACACCTCCACTTGCTGTAACATCAATTTGACCGTTTGATTCACCCCAACATGTTGGAGATACGTAACGAACATTGCTAATAATTATTTCAGGATTTTGTCCAATAACAACAATTGTAGTAACTGAACAATTATTAGCATCAATTGCAGAAATTGTATAATTTCCTGCAAAAAGATTTATGAAATTGCCAGGTGATGTTTGAGTGCCAATTAAAGGATTAATGGTATAATTAATCGTTCCTGTTCCGCCATTTGCAATTACTTCCATTGCTCCAGAATTATCTCCAAAACAAGTAACATTTGTAGTTACAATATTGGTAAATAAAATTTGACTAGGTTCGTTTAAAGTATATGTTGTAGACAAAGAACAGTTATTAAAATCTACAACAGTTACCGTATAATTTCCAGCAAAAAGATTTGAAAAACTTCCTGTAGAACTTGAAATATTTCCAGGATTTAAAATATAATTATATGGTGTCGTTCCGCCATTTGCAGAAAGAACAATTGCACCATTATTTATTCCAAAACAAGTAATATCTGTTGTTGAAATTGGATTTATTAAGATAGGATTTGGCTCTGTGATTATTGCTATTTGAGAAGTTGTACAATCATTTGCATCTTTTACTATAACAGTATAAATTCCAGCGCTTAAATTATTAAACTGATTTGTTGGAACAAATGTTGTGCCGTTGTCAATACTGTAATTGTAATTTATAGTTCCTCCAGACGCGTTTATGTTTATTTCTCCATCATTTGCTCCGTTACAAGTTATGTTAGTATTATTTAAACTATCAATATTAAGTATAGGTGGTTCGGTAATTGTGATTGAAATACTTGCCGTACAACCTTTAATATCAGTTGCTGTAATTGTATAATTCCCTGCAATAATATTATTGAATGTTCCTGCAGGTAGCTGATTGCCAATATTTGGAGAAATACTATATGAAGAAATATTTCCATTTCCAGATGTTGCCAACGAAACTAGTTGTCCATTATTTCCTCCAAAACATAAAACATTTGTACTGTTTTGAATAGTTATAGTCGGAGTTAAAGGTGCATCTATTGTTACAATTGTATCTTTAAAACAATTATTAATATCTGTTATTGTTAAAGTATAATTTCCGGAAGTTAGATTTATGAAATTTCCAGAATTATTTGGTGTGTTTCCTGCAGTTGGGAAAATTGAATAAGTTAATAAACCTGTTCCGCCATTTGCAGAAATTGATATTGTAGCATCATTTCCTGGTACACAACTTGGAATTGTTTTTACAATTGAAGAAACTGAAATTTCAGTTGGTTGAATTATTGTAATAACAGTGTCTATAAAATTTTGCACACTATCGGTGGCAGTTAATGTATAAGTTCCTGCTATTAAATTATTAAATGTACCTATTGGATTTTGATTACCAATATTTGGATTTATTGAATAAGTTATTGGTCCTAATCCTCCAATTGCTGTTACTGCAATTGATCCAGAACTATCACCATAACAAAGGTTGTTAGTTTTAATTACAGATGTCCAAAACATTGGATTAGGTTCAATAATAATTGCAATAGTTGTGCTTACACAACCATTTGCATCTGTTGCTGTAATTGTATAGCTTCCTGCTGGCAAATTATTAAAAGTACCTGCAGGGTTTTGATTCCCAATATTAGGTGAAATTGTATATGTATAATTTGGTGTACCACCTGATGCATTTGCAACAATGATACCTGTGCTGGTATTAGTAATTAGTACATTAGTGATATTAACAATAGTTGCTTGCAAAATTGTAGGTTGATTTATAGTAACTATAGTTTGTGTTGCACATCCAGAGGCATCAGTTGCTGTTATTGTATAAGTTCCTGCAGGTAAATTATTAAACGTTCCTGCAGGATTTTGAGTCCCTAAATTTGGTGAAATGGTATAAGTAATTCCACCATTTGGACTTGTAGCTATAGTTGTAATTTGAGCATTGCTATCATTAAAACATAATATAGGTGTATTAGTTACAGAATTAAAAATAGGTCCATTTGGATTTGTAATAGTGAAAATAGATGTTGCTGTACATCCATTTGCATCTTTTACAATAACAGTATAATTTCCAATACATAAGTTGGTAAAATTATTTGAAGCTAAGAATGTCAAACCGTTATCAATAGAATAGGTAATACCAATCACAGGTGTTGAAAATATTGTAACTTCTCCATCGCAACCAGGAACACAACTGGCAGAAATTGTATTTAATGAATCAATAATTGGATTGTTTAATGGATTAATAGTTGTTATGGACGAATTTGTACATCCAATTACATCTTTTACCGTTACCGTATATGTTCCAGAACCAAGATTAGAAAAAACTGAACTTATTTGGAAAGGTCCTCCAATACTGTATTCTAAAGGAGGATTTAAACTATTCGCAAAAATCGAAATACTGCCGTCGTTTCCTGGTATACATGAAGGGGAAACTAAAGTTAGTGAAGTTATATTCGGTGCATTAGGCGGTGCAATTAAAACAGTAGAGGTCACTGAACAATTATTAGCATCCATAACGGTAATGGTATATGCCCCCGCACCGACATTTAAGAAAATGTTAGAATTTTGAAAAGGCCCACCATTGCTGTATTGAAGCGGCGGTGTGCCCCCTGTAACCGTAACGGTAATTGTAGCATCGTTTCCAGGCACACAAGAAGGAATTGTATTTGTAATAGAATCAATAATCAAAACAGGCGGTTGAGTAATCGTAATTACGGAAGTAGCTGTACAGTTATTAGCGTCTTGAACAGTAATGGTATAAGAGCCAAAAGTAGTATTGGCAAACGTATTACCCGCTTGAAACGCACCACCATTACTGAATTGATAAGGCGCGGTACCACCCGAAGCAGTTGCAGAAATGGTAGTTGTTCCACCAAAACAAGCAATAGGGGGAGCCGAAATAGAAACAAGCAAAGGATTAGGCTGCGCAATCGTAATCACGGTAGAAGCCGTACAGTTGTTAGCGTCTTGAGCAGTAATAGTATAATTACCCGCAATTAAATTATTGAACACATTACCAACTTGAAATGGCCCACCAATGCTGAATTGATAAGGTGCCGTTCCTCCAGTAGCCGAAGCTGTGATTGAAGAAGAGTCACCATTACAAAGAATAGGCGTAGCCGAAGCAGTTGTAACTAATTGATTGGGTTGATTGATTGTAATAGCAGTAGAAATAGAACAATTATTAGCATCCGAAACGGTAACTGTATAATTTCCAGCGATAAGCAAATTAAATACACCCGTTGCATTAGAAATATTTCCAGGCATTAAAGTATAAGTTAAAGGCGGATTAGAACCTGTTGCTGAAATAGTAATCGCACCAGTATTTCCACCAAAACAAAGCACATTAGTAATGGTTTGATTTTGCCATTGTGGTGCATTAGGCGGCGCAATTAAAACAGTAGAGGTCACGGAACAATTATTCGCGTCCAAAACGGTAATGGTGTAAGTACCCGCACCCACATTTAAGAAAATGTTAGAATTTTGAAAAGGCCCACCATTGCTGTATTGAAGCGGCGGTGTGCCCCCTGTAGCCGTAACGGTAATTGTAGCATCGTTTCCAGGCACACAAGAAGGAATTGTATTTGTAATAGAATCAATAATCAAAACAGGCGGTTGAGTAATCGTAATTACGGAAGTAGCTGTACAGTTATTAGCGTCTTGAACAGTAATGGTATAAGAGCCAAAAGTAGTATTGGCAAACGTATTACCCGCTTGAAACGCACCACCATTACTGAATTGATAAGGCGCGGTACCACCCGAAGCAGTTGCAGAAATGGTAGTTGTTCCACCAAAACAAGCAATAGGGGGAGCCGAAATAGAAACAAGCAAAGGATTAGGCTGCGCAATCGTAATCACGGTAGAAGCCGTACAGTTGTTAGCGTCTTGAGCAGTAATAGTATAATTACCCGCAATTAAATTATTGAACACATTACCAACTTGAAATGGCCCACCAATGCTGAATTGATAAGGTGCCGTTCCTCCAGTAGCCGAAGCTGTAATTGAAGAAGAGTCACCATTACAAAGAATAGGCGTAGCCGAAGCAGTTGTAACTAATTGATTGGGTTGATTGATTGTAATAACAGTAGAAATAGAACAATTATTAGCATCTTTTATAGTTATGGTATAAGTACCAGATGAAATATTTGTAAATGTATTACCTATTTGAAAGGGATTGTTATTTAATTGATATTGATAAGGAGTTGTACCTCCAGAAGCACTAGTTGTTATAGTTGTAGTATTTCCAAAGCATAAAATTGGAGAGGTAGAAACGGCTAAAGTTAAAGCTAAAGGATTCGTTATTGTAATAACTGTAGTTCCAATACAATTATTATTATCGACAGAAGTAATGGTATAGGTACCTGCAGAAATATTCAAAAAAGTATTACTCCCTTGAAGTGGATTACTATTTAATTGATATTGATATGGCGCAGATCCACCAGATCCATTAGCAGTAATTGTTGTTGTTCCATTATTGCACAATATAGGTGGCGCATTTGCTGTAACTGTAATAGGATTTGGCGAAGCAATAAACACAGTAGTACTTCCTGTACAATTATTGGCATCAGTTACAGAAATAGTATATGTACCAGAATTTATATTTAAAAAGGTGTTACTACCTTGTAAAGGTCCTCCGTTAAGTTGATATTGATAAGGAGATGTTCCCCCAGAAACTGTTGTAGTTATTGTTGTTGTTCCATTACATGTTGTAATAGGTGTAAAATTTGCAGCAACAGTTAATGTTGGCGGTGGAGATAATGTTATCACTGTTGTAGCAGTGCAATTATTAAAATCGGTAACTGTTATTGTATAAGTTCCTGGACCATAGCCGTTAAATGTGTTCGTTAATTGATTACCTCCACCATTTAAACTATATTGGTAAAAAGGTGTTCCGCCAGAAACTGTAGCGGTAATATTTGAAGTGGTTTGAAGGCAAGTTAAAGCCGGAGAATTTGTTGCAGATAATGTTGGCGTTAAAGGAAGTGTGAATGTAACAATAGAAGATGCTGTACATCCTCCTGCGTCTGTAACTGTAACTGTATAACTACTTAAATTTAAGTTGTTGAAAATTCCAGTAGAGTTTGTAACAGCTCCTGGATTCAAAGTATAACTTAGTGCTCCATTGCCATTTATAACTGAAACTGAATTAATAGAACCTGGAACAGTACATGTAGGATTTGTTTTTGTCGTTCCTGTAATGCTAATAAGGTTGCAAGTTCCAGGAATTGTAATTGGCACTCTTACGACACATCCTAAGCTTGAAACTGGACAGCAAGTTGCATATAAAGTTGTTCCTGCTGGGCAAGCAGAACCTGCTGGGTCATAAATAAAAGGACTTCCAGTTCCAACTTGATTTCCACCTGTTGGAGCATCCCACCAAGTTAATGTAGTGCCAAGACCAGAACAAGTTCCTGTTAAAGTAGAAGTATAATTTACATTATTTCCAACACATGTTCTTACTGGTGCTTGTGCAGTTGGGTTAATACTATTAGCATTACAAGGGTTTGTTGCTATTGTGAATTGAATAGTATGTGGACCAGTTGCATCGGTAGATCCCCAACATCCTGTTTGTGCATCAGAGGTTCCGGTAAAAACAAAAGTATAATTATTATTTGCAATTACGCTATTACAAAATCGTAAATTAAAAACCATGTTAAAAGTATTAGAACAGGTATAAGTTGATTGTCCCCAATTATTATAGGGAAGTCCATCGTTGGTAGGAAAACCAGGACAGCATGAATTTATATTTGTGTTATCGTAATATAAACCAGCACCACCTACAACAAAAGGAGGCGCACATTGACCAGTACACCCTGGATTATAAGCAATAAATCCTGCAGGAGAGCCCACAGCAGTAATTGTAAATCCTGCATTTACAGGAAGAAATATACCATGTACCCATTGCACATTTGGTGTTTGATTCCATCTAATGTTATTGATTGCAATTTGGATTGTTGAAGAATCGCAAGGATTGTTACAATTAAATGCTCCGCCAACGACAGTGGCATTTGAACCAGGTAATAATGTGGCTGTAATATTTGGTATATTACTTCCACTACATGAATTAAACCTTCCAGTAATGCCAATATTTGAAACATTTATAGCTTGCGAAAAACTATAAATGTTTGATATTATGAGTATAGTAAGTAGTAAAATTTTTTTCATTAAATTTTTTTTTAGAAAGTTATAAACTAAGTTTTATTTTATTTAATATAACTTTTGGAATAAAATAATCATCAAATGTGTTATAAATGTAATCGCACATGTCTAATTTATTTTGTTTAGATAAATTAATATTATATAGTGGTTTTAATACAGCTTGCGCTTTTAAGATTACAGCCGAAGGAATATTTTGTTGTGAATAATAGCTCTTTAATTCTAATGAAATATTTTCAGGAATTGATAGCGAAGTGCTTTCATTCATCCAATTATTAAAAGTTTCATTTTTTTCTTCAATTGATAATTGAGAAAAAATTACATTTTTATTTTCATTTTTTGATTGAGCAAATGTGGTTTTAAAAAAACATAATATTGCAATAAGAATTAAGTAGTATATTTTCTTTGTCATAATTTGGGGGTAAGATTAATATTACAGCAATAAATATACCAAAAAAATATGAAAAACAAATACTTTTAAAGATTTTACTACATAATCTGATTAAATATTACTATAAAATGACAATTTAGATTTTTATAGATAGAAAAATAGCCTCACCGGGAATCGAACCCAGATTAACAGTTTAGGAAACTGTGGTTTTATCCATTAAACTATAAGGCTCAATTTTTTATATCTTATTTGAGTGTCGAAAAATCAATTCTATTTCTGCTTGATATTTTTCAACTATTTTTTTTCTTTTTAAACTTAATTTTGGTGTTAGTTCACCGCCATCAATTGTCCATTCGTTTGCTAAAAGTTGAAAACGTTTTACTTGTTCATGTTCTGCAAACCCTTTATTGAAAATATTAATTTCACTTCTAATTAGTTTTATTGTGTCAATATCAGTTGTTAAATCGATTTCTTCGGCAAGTGGAGAATTAATTTTTTGAAAATATGTTTTTAAATTCTTTATTGATGGAACAATTAATGCACCTACATATTTTTCATTTGCTCCTAAAACCATTATTTGTTCAATATATGGCGATTCTTTTATTTTATTTTCAAGTGGTAAAGGAGCCACATATTTTCCGCCAGAAATTTTAAAAAGTTCTTTTTTACGATCTGTAATTTTCAAAAATCCGTTTTCATATATTCCAATATCTCCTGTATAAATCCAATTGTCTTTGATCATTTCGTCGGTTGCCAATTGGTTTTTATAATACCCCATCATTATGTTATCACCTCGAAAAATTATTTCTCCATCATCTGCTATTTTCACTTCACAATTGTCAATCACTTGACCAACAGTTCCAAATTTTCGGTTTTCTTTTTCGTATCTATTTACACTTATCACTGGAGAAGTTTCGGTAAGTCCATAGCCTTCCATAACTACAAGCTTAGCACATGTAAAAATTTTTAGTAATTTTATTTGACAAGCCGCAGATCCAACTATTATTGCTTTTACATTTCCCCCAATGGCTTCTCGCCATTTGGAGTAAACTAATTTATCGGCTAGGTAATATTCAATTTTTTTATATGGGCAATATTTTTTTTCGAGTTCAAATTTTATTGCCAAATTCATTGCCCAATCAAAAATATGTCTTTTTAATCCAGTCAATTCACTGCCTTTTATTGTGATTCGTTCATACACTTTTTCCAACAATCGAGGAACAGTTGTAAATAAACTGGGTTTTACTTCTCTCAAATTTTCTCCAATGGTTTCCATGCCTTCTGCATAAAAAATACTGACCCCTTTTCTAATATAAATGTAGGTAACGGTACGTTCAAAAATATGATTCAAGGGTAAAAAACTAAGAACGCTACTATTTTCATCACACATTGTAAAGCAAGGCATACAATTTGTAATATTACTTATCAAGTTTTTGTGAGACAGCATTACACCTTTAGGATTTCCTGTTGTTCCAGAAGTGTAAATTATTGTAGCTAAATGATCTGATAAGATGTGTTTTGAGACTTCTTCTAATTTTAATTTTTCATTTTCTGAAATTGGATTCAAATACATTTGCCAATTATTGATTCCTTCAATTTCATCAAAACTAATTACGGTTTTTAAACTTGTAAATGATTCTACTACTGATTTTATTTTTCGATATAATGATTTATCTGAAATAAATAATACTTCAATTTGTGCTTCAGTTAATATAAATTCAAGTTCGGCTAAACTTATTGAAGGATAAATAGGCACTAAAACACCTCCCGTTTTTTGAACAGCAAAATCTGTTATTACCCATTCGGGTCTGTTGGCAGAAATTAATCCTACTTTAGATTGTTTTTCTGCTGTAAAATCATTGCCGCTTATATCCATTTTCATTAAAGAAACGGCGAGCATATCAGACTTTTCAATAACTTCTTTTATAGAATGAGATATCCATTTAGCATCTACTTTTGCATTTAGCAAACTTTTATTTCCAAATAATTCTTGATATCTGGGCAATAAATCAAATAGTCTTTTGCATTTTTCCATATATATAATTATTGATAAAACTCATCAGTGTTTGGTTTGTAAATTAAATTCTTATAAAACGTTTCAAAACTTTCATACTCTTTTGCATTTTTTTGAACCCATTGAATAAATGTTTTTTCCTGATTTACTTTTCCAAAAAGCCATTGATTATAAGTTTCAAAATAGCCATTATCAATGAGTAGTTTTTGCATTCTAAAAAGTGCGTGAGGATAAATATCGTCATATTTATTTTGCCATTCTACTAAAAAATAGGTTCGCATGATGGAAATATTATCAATATTAATGCCACCCAATACCACATCGTTTAATTTTGTGTAAAGTGCTATCATTGCTTTTTCAAATTCATTTTTACTCACAAACGTATTTTTAAATTTTTCATCACCAGCCATTTGTTTCAATTGCTGATAAGATATCATTTGTTTATATGCATCAAAAACCATGCGTTTTATTTCTTCGGTGCGATAGCTATATTTTTCAAAATTCACATAATTTTCTCCATAAAAAATTGCCAAGGCATATCGTTTTGATACAAAATAACTTTTGGTCAAATGATAATAATTGCCAAAAAATTGGGGATTGTTTTTTACGCCAGTTTCCCAAGTTTCAGTAGCTTCCAAATACTCTTTATTGTTTGCTAACAGAATACCTTTTTCACTGTATAAAATTCCAGCATTTGGATATTTTTTCAGTCCTTTATTGATAGCGTTTTTGGCGGCTTTATAATCTTTATTTGTTGCAAAAATTTTTGAGGCTATTAGAAACGTTTCTTCATCTGCATCATTCATTTTCAACACTGGTGCTATCAGCGAAGCGGCTCTATCAATTTCTTTTTTCAAAAAATAAGAGTAGGCTAAATTTCGACGGTAAATAACATTTTCGGGCTCCAATTGCACCAGTTGATTAAAAACCAAAATGGCATTTGAATAGTCTTTTGTCATTTGATAATTTATAGCTTTGTTATAAAGTTCTCTGGACAATTCTGTATTGCCAACATATTGTTGGGCTTGGCAAAAAGCGGAAACCATAATGATGGTCAATAGGATGAATATTTTTTTCATAAGATGCTTACAAATTTAGTTTAATTTGCAATTAATTGAAGTAAATGCTAAATTAATATTTGGAACAATAATTTTATGACTAAAAAAGAACGCTACCAACAGATCATTAATTATTTTTTGGAACATGCACCCAGCGACGAAACAGAATTGCTCTACGATACCCCATTTCAGCTTTTAGTGGCTGTAATCCTTTCTGCGCAATGCACCGATAAACGTGTAAACCTCACCACACCTTTTATTTTTGCTAAATATCCTACGGTGCAAGATTTAGCACTTGCCACTTTTGATGATTTATTTCCTATTATTAGAAGCATCAGTTATCCAAACAATAAAACAAAACACTTAATTGGGATGGCGCAAAAAGTAGTTGCCGAATTTGATGGCGAAATTCCGATGACGGTAGAAGAACTCATTCAACTTCCGGGAGTGGGCAGAAAAACCGCAAATGTCATCACCAGTGTTATCGACGAACAACCCAATATGGCTGTGGACACTCATGTGTTTCGAGTTTCTGCACGAATAGGATTGACCACAAATGCCAAAACGCCATTGCAAACCGAAATGCAATTGATAAAATACATTCCCAAAGAATATGTGCATCGAGCACATCATTGGCTCATTTTACATGGACGATATATTTGCCTTGCTCGAAAACCAAAATGTGAAAACTGTGGCATTACCAAGTTTTGTAAATATTATAATTTGGCAAATAAATAATTGCTTACCTTGTTTGTGCGGACACAAATTACGGAAGAGGACACCATCCAAGGTTGAAAAAATCAGTTTAAAATTTTAACAAACCCTATCCCAGAGGGACATTTGATGATTTTGCCGACTATTAAATATCTTTATAATACTATTTAATAT
>JAGNRR010000008.1 GCA_017988595.1 Chitinophagaceae bacterium | reverse complement strand
TAAAATATTAAATGCCGAAAACAAAATTGTTGATGTAACTGATGCCAATACTATTGAAAGTTTCAATTCCGAAATTGAATTTAAAAATGTGTGTTTTGAATATGAAGAAAAACAAGTTTTAAAAAATATAAATTTAAAAATTCAAAAAGGAAAAACAATTGCAATTGTAGGCGCATCTGGTTCTGGAAAAAGTACTTTGGTTGATTTAATTCCACGTTTTCATGATGTAAAAAGCGGTGAAATTTTAATTGATGGAAAAAATATTACATCATACAAAATTGATGATTTACGAAAACTAATGGGAATTGTTTCACAAGAACCAATATTATTTAATGATACAATTGCAAATAATATTTCACTAGGAACATTTAATACTTCAAATGATGAAATTGCAAAAAGTGCACAAATTGCAAATGCCGAAAATTTTATTCTTCAAAAAGAAGACCAATACGAAACAATAATTGGAGATAGAGGTACAAAACTGAGTGGTGGCGAAAAACAACGATTGACAATTGCTAGAGCAATATTTAAAAATCCTCCGATATTAATTTTAGATGAAGCTACTTCTTCACTTGATACGGTTAGCGAAAAAATGGTACAAGAGTCAATAAATGAATTAATGAAAAACAGAACGTCAATTATTATTGCACACCGACTTTCCACTGTACAAAAAGCTGATGAAATAATTGTATTAAACCAAGGCGAAATTGTGGAAAGAGGCACTCACGAAAGCTTGATGCTGCAAAACGGCATGTATAATGAATTGGTACAAATGCAACAACTAGAAAGCTAAACTTTATATTATTTTCAAACTAATTTTAATAAAAAAGCAATAAAAAAATATTTTTGCTTACTTTTATGCTATCAAAAAAAGAATTATGAACAAACTATTTTTTTCGCTATGTTTTATTTTTATTGTTGCTAGTTTTATCTCGTGCAAAAAAACATGGACTTGTGAATGTAGTACAGTATCAGGAAGTGACAGTTTTTCGGTTGGTATAGATCATATTCGTAAAAATGATGCAAAAGTTGTTTGCGAAACCTATTCGCAATTTATTGGGCAATGTACCATTAAATAATTTTCATATTTTTTCAAAATGACACTTTGGAATAAAGCACCTTTCCTTCGTTTTATTTTCCCTTTTCTTATTGGCATTCTATCCTATTATTTCTTTAGTGAAGAAATGATACTTTTTCATATTGCAGTTTTTTGTATCGCAATTTTATCAGTTTTGTTATTTTCTAAAATGCCTATTTCAAAACAAAATCAATTTTTTTATTTAAAAGGAATAGCTATTCAACTACTATTTTACTGTTTTGCATATTTTATTTGCTTTTTGCAATCCAATAAAATCAATAAAAAACATTACCAACATCAATATAAAAACTACACGCATGCCAAAATAAAACTAAATGAAAACCCAATCGAAAAAGAAAAAACAGTAAAAGCTAATGTCGATATTTTAATTTTATACAACAATAAATTAAATGAAAAAACCGAAGGAAAACTTCTTGTTTATTTTACTAAAAATGAAAAAAGCCTTGCACTAAAAAAGAATGATGAAATAGTAATTCCAATAAATTTTAATGAAATTTCAAATAGAGGAAATCCGGGCGAATTTGATTATAAAAAATTTTGTGCTAATAAAAATATTTTTCATCAGCAATTTTTAAAAGAAAATGAATGGAAACAAACAGGTCATACAAGTAAATTTTTTATATCCTCATTTGATAATTTTAGTGAAACTATTTTAAAAATAATCGAAAAATATATCCCAGAAAAAGAAAATTATGCAATTGCAAAAGCATTGCTGATAGGCTACAGAGACGAAATTGACAGCGATACCTATCAAGCATTTGCCAATACAGGCTTGGTTCATTTAATTGCAATATCAGGAATGCATTTGGGTATTTTTTATTTAGGCGTTCTAAAAATCATTTTACAATTAAATTATTTTAAAAAAAGACGAAAACTGGCAACAATACTTGCATTAATTTTTATGTGGAGTTTTGCTTTGCTCACTTCATTGCCTGCTTCTATTTTAAGATCAGGAATAATGTTTTCAGCTTTGGCAATTGCACAGTTTATTGAACGAAAAGTTTCCTCAATTAATGTATTAAGTTTTACAGCATTTATATTATTAATCATAAAACCACTATGGCTTTTCGATGTTGGATTTCAACTTTCCTTTTTAGCCGTTTTGGGCATATTAATTTTCTATAAACCTATTTATAATACATTGAAACACAGTAATAATATTATCGATTTTTTTATTCAAATAACAAGTGTAAGTTTGGCTGCTCAAATCTTCACCTTCCCTATTTCAATTTATTATTTTCATCAAATGCCTTTGTTATTTTTAATAACAAATTTGATAGCCATTCCTTTAGTTTCGTTATTGCTTTATGGTTTAATAGTTTTAATCTTGTTTTCCCCTATTCCATTTTTAGCAAGTATCATTGGTAAAATACTTTCAATATTGCTTCAGCTTTTAATAAAAATAATTGCATTTTTCAATTCTTTTTCATTTGTTTCTTGGCAACAAATTCATTGCACTGCTTTCCAAACTATTTTGCTTTATGTAATAGTAATTTTTTTAGCCTTTTTTATTTTCTATAAAAATAAAAATGCATTTATTCTGTCAATATGTTGTGCGATAGCATTTGTTTTAATTGCCATTTCATTTAAAATAAATACACTAAAAACAAATCAATTTATAGTACTCAATTCTTCGTTTTCCCCAATTATTATTCAAAAAGGGAATAAAGCAAATTTGTTTTGCGACAGCAATTTAATTTCAGATAAAAAATTTAATACTTATGCATTAACACCCTGCGAAACCCATTTCGGATTTTCTACAACCACAAAACCACTTTTTTCCACTAAACAAAATGATTTTTTTGATATTATTGAAATAAATAATATTCTTTTGCTTCGCATAAAAAATTGGAAAGCCCTTTCTCAATCAACATTAAAAGCTGATTATGTAATTTTTTCAGAAAAATATTTACCAGAGGCGACTTGGATAAATGAACATATTGGAACTAAGCAATTAATTATAGACAATAATACTCCTTTGTGGAAAATTGACAAAACAAAAAATGATTTTAGTAGCTTAAATTTGCCCATTCATTTCACTGCAGAAGATCGTGCATTTGTCAAGAAATTTTAAAATACTCATTATGAAAAAAATCAAATCAGCACTTATCTCAGTTTTTTATAAAGATGGTATAGATACGTTGGCGCAAGAATTAATAGCACAAGACATCAAAATTTATTCCACCGGCGGCACCTTGCAATTTTTAACCGAAAACAATATTCCTTGCACAGCTGTTGAAGAAATTACCAATTTTCCTAGTGTTTTTGGTGGAAGAGTAAAAACATTGCATCCAAAAGTTTTTGGCGGAATTTTATATCGTCGTGCCGAAACCCAAGACCAGCAAGAACTTCAACAACATGAAATTCCAACAATAGATTTAGTCATTGTAGATTTATATCCCTTTGAAGAAACATTGGCCAGCACCAATAAAGAAAAATTAATTATCGAAAAAATTGATATTGGAGGTCCTTCAATGATTAGAGCTGCCGCCAAAAATTTTGCCGATGTTTGTGTGCTAGCTTCAAAAGATGAATATGATTCATTTGGTGAAATTATTAAAAATCAACTTGGAGAAACGTCGCTTGAGCAACGAAAACACCTTGCCGCCAAAGCATTTGAAATTGTAAAACATTATGATATTGCCATAAGCGATTATTTTAATCCTACAGTAAAAAAAGTTTTACGATATGGCGAAAATCCTCATCAATCCGCTTCATTCGAAGGAAATTTTTCTTCGCTTTTTGAACAATTAAATGGTAAAGAACTTTCTTATAATAATTTAGTAGATGTTGATGCAGCCTTGCAACTTATGCAAGATTTCAACAAGTACACAAATCCTATTTTTGCAATTATAAAACACACCAATGTTTGCGGATGTGCAAGCAGAACTAATCTAATCGATGCATGGAAAAGTGCTTTGGCTGGTGATCCCGAAAGTGCATTTGGTGGCATTTTAATTTCAAATACAAAAATTGATATCGAAACCGCTCAAGCCATTAATGAATTATTTTTTGAAGTGTTGCTTGCACCAAATTTTGATATTGAAGCTTTGGAATTATTAAAAAGCAAAAAAAATAGAATTTTATTACAAACAAAAAATGAATTTTCATACAAACCAATTTCAAAAAAATCGATGCTGAATGGCACTTTGGTTCAACAATATGATGATGGAAATTTTACAACTTGGCAAGAAGTTGGCGGAAGACCATCTTCCGACAATGAAAAACAAGATTTGATTTTTGCTAACATTATTTGCAAGCATTTAAAATCAAATGCTATTGCATTGGTAAAAAATCAGCAATTAATAGGCAAAGGTTGTGGACAAACATCACGGATTGATGCTTTGAAACAATGTATTGAAAAAGCAAGTTATTTTGAAGCTGACTTGAAAAATGCCATTTTGGCTTCGGATGCATTTTTTCCTTTCGATGATTGCGTAAAAATAGCTTTTGAAAATGGTATCGAAACCTTTATTCAACCTGGGGGGTCGATTAGAGATAAAGATAGTATTGATTTTTGTAAAGAAAATAATCTTGCAATGGTACTTACCGAAATGCGTCATTTCAAGCATTAAATATAAATAACAGCTTTTTAAGACAGCTCTTGTAAACTTTATTTATATTTACGAGTCAAATAACTAAACAAAAAATAAAATAATGAAAAATATACTTTTATTAATAGCTGTTTTCTTTTCAGCTACACTTTTTGCTCAAGACAATACTTTACCAAACACCAAAGTACGAGATTTAAAAGGGAAAACAATTCCATTTAACGAAACTGTTGAAAAAGGAAAAGTAACTTTAATTAGTTTTTGGGCTACATGGTGTATTCCATGTAAACAAGAAATTAAAAATATAAAAACCAAACTTGAAGGATGGCAAAACGAAGCCGATTTTAATTATATGACAGTATCTATAGATGATAGTCGTGCAACAGCAATGGTAAAAACTTATGCAAGCAGTCAAGGCTGGAAATTTCCAACTTATTTAGATGCCAATAGTGATTTGAAACGATCAT
Organism: Chitinophagaceae bacterium; assembly: GCA_017988595.1. GTDB lineage: Bacteria > Bacteroidota > Bacteroidia > Chitinophagales > Chitinophagaceae > JAGNRR01. The sequence continues at coordinate 18,658 of JAGNRR010000008.1, read as the reverse complement.
TGAATTTTCAAAATGTACCTTTTACTATGATTATAGATCAAAATGGAAAAGTAGTTTATCAACACACAGGCTATGAAGAAGGCGGAGAAAATGAATTGTTTGAAAGAATAAAAAAGCTTGTAAATGGAACTGACGCTGCAATAGAAACTAAAGAAGCTAAAAAAGAAATTGAAAAAGTAGTTGAAGATGCAGCCAAAGAAGTTGCAGAACAAGTAAAATAAAAATTTAATACTACCATAAAAAAACTCGGCAATTGCCGAGTTTTTTTATAATTTATTTAATCGAATATTTTATATAAATAGCAAATTTAATATTAAAAAAATGCTCCAATTTCTTGAGGCATTTTCTAATTCTAATTAAGTTATAAAATTAAATTTTTTCAACTTCTCCAACAACCCATTTTTTCACCACGCCAGTTGTAATAGACTTTGGTCTTTCAATAGGCATTCCCAAAGCTCTATCCCAACACAATCCTGCCAACACACCAAGTGCTCTTGAAACTCCAAATATTACTGTATAAAATTCTTCTTCTACTAATCCAAAATGTTTTAACAAAGCACCAGAATGTGCATCAACATTTGGCCAAGGATTTTTTACTTTTCCAGTTGCTAATAAAATATCAGGAACTACATCATAAATATTCCAAACGGCTTTAACCATTGGATCTTCTGGGCAATGTAGTTTTGCGAACTCCATTTGAGCTGTAAAACGTGGATCTGTTTTTCTTAATACAGCATGTCCGTATCCTGGAACTACTTTTCCTTCATCTAATGTTTTTTGAACATACTCAGCAATTTGTTCTTTGCTTGGAGTTTTTGTATTCAACTCTTCCATCATATCTTCTATCCAACGAATTACTTCTTGATTTGCCAAACCATGTAATGGACCAGCCAAGCCTGTCATTCCAGCTGCAAAAGAAAGATATGGATCGCTAAGTGCAGAACCCACTAAATGTGTGGCGTGTGCACTTACATTTCCTCCTTCATGATCGCTATGTATAGTTAAATATAAACGCATCAAATCTTGAAAAGCTGCATCTTCAAAACCCATCATGTGCGCAAAATTTGCAGCCCAATCCAACATTCCATTTGGATGAATATGATCGCCGTTATGATATTTTCTTCGATAAATATATGCAGCAACTCTTGGTAAACGTGCAATTAAATTCATGGTGTCTTCGAAAACAGCATCCCAATATTGACTTTTATGAATTCCTTTAGCATATTCTTTTGCAAAAACACTTTCATTTTGCAAAGCCAAAATACCAATTGAAAATTGTGTCATTGGATGTGTATGTGCAGGCAATGATTCAATAGCATCGAATACATAATTTGGAACATGAGATCGTCTTCCCCAAGTAGCAGAAATATGTTCGGCATCATCTTGAGTTGGCAATTCGCCCAATAACATTAAATAAAATAATCCTTCAGGTAATGGCTGAGAACCACCTTCTGCTCTTGGCAATTTTGCAATTAAATCTGGAATTGAATACCCACGAAAATGAATACCATCATTTGCATCCAACAATGATGTTTCACAAATCAAGCCTGTAATGCCTCTCATTCCGCCATATACTTGAGAAATCGTATACTCGCCAACAACTTTATCGCCGTGCTCCTTTAATAATTCTTTTATTTCAACAGCAGTTTGTGCTGATTTTTGCTCAAATTTTTGTTTTATTTTTCCCATTTCTTTAAAATTTTCAATTATTTTTTGAATATATGCGAATTTACTTAAAACCCTTGTACTGAAAAAATTTAAGTGCTTTCTTTTTTGTTATTTTATTATAAGTTCGATTTATTGGCTATTATAATGGAATATTTATAAGTTTTGCGCCTTTAAAATACTAATATCTTTCATCACCATTTCATAAATAGAATCAAAAAGTATAGGCTGTTTGTTATAATAATTAATGTTGTATTTAAATTGTTCTTGTGTAATCTTATTTTTTTTAAAAATCAAGGCATAATAATAATTTAAACTGTCTTGATTTTTAATCTTAAATCCTGCAGAATCTATCAACTTATTTTGAGCATAAGATTCAGCCAAATGTACATCAAGCATTATTGCTGCCATTTTTTTTGGCGAAAACACCTTGTCATTTTTGCATTGCAAAAAAAATATACATAAAATAACACTACATAAATAAAAAAATTTCAACTGAAAAATTACTTTAAAATAGGTAAATATTTATTTGAATTGGTAACATCTATTTGAGCCACTATGGGAACATACTGTTGTTTTTCTTCAGGTGTACAGCTTTTTAAAAAATCGACAATTTCTTCATTCTTTGCATTAAAAAAAAATTGCATAATTAATGACGACGGATTTTCATTATTTACTTTTTGTAATTTAGTAAAACATTCAAAAATAGATGCTTTGCCTGCTTCTTTTTCTTTTGTCATTTTATCCATGCCTAAAATATGATAATTGTAATTTACTGTTCTCATTTCCGAAAAACGGTTATTCAGCATTTGATCAATAAGCCAAAAACGATTTCTATTATTTTCACTTGCCTTCCAGCCACTGATGGCTCCACCTTCTGGTGCATTACTTACCACATTCAATGCTTTATTAAAATGTTCTGTGCCTCCTTTTAATGAAAAGGAATCGTAATCGATACCTAACATAAAATAAGCATAAAACGCCAATGTGGCACTTAGGTTTGATGCTAAAGCATCTGAACCTGAAACATTATTATCAGCAAAATCTAAAGGCTGAAATTGTAAATATTTAAACGCCACATTATTATCTACATAATTTACCATCGTGGAATTGAAGCTGGAATTAAATACTGGTCGAGTGTATTGAATTGAAAGTTTTGCAGTGTATCCACCATCTAATCCTTCAATCTTGGAATTTATTAATAATGAAATGACACAATCTAATTTTTCTTGTGGTTCAAAATTATCTCTAGTCCATTTTCTTTTATTAAAAAAATCGGCAAGGGATTGTTCTAATGTTTTGAATATTTTTTGATCCACATTTGCTACCTGCGAAGCATTTACAATGGCTTTGCAATTAAATTCTTGTGCTTTACAAGGAACGATAAATAAAACAGCGATAATGCAATAAATTATTTTTTTCATTTCATCAAAGTTAATATTTTTTCAACAATATCTTTTGCCACTTCTTTTTTTGATTTTAATTCAAACGTTTTTTCGCCACCTTTATTATCAAAAATTGTAATTTTATTTGTTTCACTTCCAAAACCAGCTCCTGCATCTTTCAATGAGTTTAACACAATGGCATCTGCATTTTTTTCTTTTAATTTTTTCAATGCATATTCTTTTTCATTGGTGCTTTCAAGTGCAAAACCAATCAACGTTTGATGTTCTTTTTTTATACTTCCTAAATGTTTTAATATATCTTTTGTTTTTTTCAATGTAATATGTAATTCGCCATCAGCTTTTTTTATTTTTTCATCAGCAACTACTGTTGGTGTATAATCTGCAACTGCGGCACTCATTACTGCTATATGCGCATTAGAAAAATGAGCTACTGCTACATCAAACATTTGCTGTGCCGAAGTTACGGCTATGGTTTCAATATTTGGATGGCTAGTTTTTTCTTTAGAAGGACCAATAATTAAATACACTTTGCAACCTTCGTCTGCCAAAACTTCGGCAAGTGCTACACCCATTTTTCCTGAAGAATGATTGCCAATAAAACGAACAGGATCAATATTTTCATAAGTTGGTCCTGCTGTTACAATCGCAATTTTATTTTGAAGTCGTTGTTTTTGTTCAAAAAATTGTTCTATTTCTTTAAATAAATTTTCGGGTTCTTGCATTCTTCCAAAACCAAATAATCCACTTGCCAATTCGCCATGTGGTGATTCCAAGATTTTATTTCCATAGGAAATTAATGTATTCAAATTATTTTTTAATGATTGATGATGCCACATATCTTCATCCATCGCTGGCGAAATAATTACTGGGCAAGTAGCTGATAGATACACCGCTAAAAGTAAATTATCGCAAATGCCATTTGCCATTTTAGCAATTGTATTTGCACTTGCTGGTGCAATCAACATAACATCTGCCCATCGTCCAAGCATTACATGATTTGACCATGAATTCTCATCGCTTAAATCTACAAGAACATCATTTTTGGAAAGTGTACTTAATACCAAAGGCGATACAAAATTTGTAGCCGATGGCGTAAGAATACATTTTACTTCAGCACCAGCTTTTATAAACAAACGTACCAAATTTGGAATTTTATATGCTGCTATGCTACCACTAATTGCTATTAATATTTTTTTTTCTTTCAAGACAATAATTTGAATGGATAAAGTTAAGAAAAGAAATGGGTAAAAAATGTTATACAAAAATTAAAAAGTTACTTTTACGATTATGTTTATTTCAGGATTTACGTTTATAAAAGATGCAATAATTTATGATTATCCAATTGTAGAAGCGATAAATTCTATTTTGCCTATTTGCGACGAAGTTGTTGTTGCAGTTGGAAAATCAACTGATGAAACATTGGAATTAATCAAAAATATTCATCCTATAAAAATAAAAATTATTGAAACCCAATGGGATGAAAGCTTACGTGAAGGTGGAAAAGTGCTGGCTATAGAAACTGATAAAGCATTTAAAGCAATCGATCCAAAATGCGATTGGGCATTTTATATTCAAGGCGATGAAGTAGTACATGAAAAATACTTGCCCGAAATAAAAAAAGCAATGCTCGATAACTTAGAAAATAAAAATATCGATGGCTTGCTTTTTCATTACAAGCATTTTTACGGATCATACGATTATGTAGGCGACAGTTCAAACTGGTATCCCTATGAAATTCGAGTTATTAGAAACAACAACATTATTTTTTCATACAAAGATGCACAAGGGTTTAGAAAAAATGAAAATGAAAAACTAAATGTAAAATTAATCGATGCATTTATTTATCATTATGGCTGGGTTAAAGAACCCAAAGCAATGCAAAAAAAACAACTCAATTTTAATAAATATTGGCATGATGATGCTTGGGTTGAAAAAAATGTGCTTGAGGCTGAAGCTTTCGATTACAGTAAAATAAACAGTTTGACTTTATTTAAAGAAACACATCCTGCAATAATGCAAAAAAGAATTGCAGAAAAAAATTGGCAGTTTAAAATGGATTTGAGTTTTAATCAAAAGAGTTTTAAAGAAAAATTAAAACTGTTTTTAAAAAAATATTTAGGCTTAGATTTTAATTATAAAAATTATCGGATTGTTAAATAAAAAAGTAAATATAGATAGATGAAAAAACAACATTTGATATCAAAATATTGCTTAATATTTATTTATATTTTTCTTTTATTAAGTGCATTATTATATTTTCCAAGATGGAATGAAAAAAAAACAGAAGCTACATTAAGCTGGGATGTATCGGGATATTATATGTATTTACCAGCAATATTTATTTATGAGGATATAAAAAAATGTAGCTTTAGTAATCAAATTATTAAAACATACACACCATCTCCTCAATTTGACCATGCTTTTATTCATGAAAAATCAGGAAATTATGTCATGAAATATTCTTGCGGAATGGCAATTTTATATTCCCCATATTTTTTCATTGCGCATACATATTGCATTATTACAAATTCATTTCCAGCAGATGGATTTTCATTTCCATATCAACTATCAATTGGTATTGGAATGTTATTGTATGCGTTTATTGGATTATACTTTTTACGAAAAATATTATTGTATTATTACTCAGATAAAATAGTTGCAATTATATTGAGTTGTATATTTTTTGGAACAAATTATTTAAATTATTCTATTGTAGATCAAGCATACACTCATATTTCACTATTTGCAATTTATACACTAATCATTTACTTAAGTATTAAATTTTATCAAAACCCAAAAATAAAGACAACAGTTTTAATTGGATTATTATGCGGTCTAGCAACATTGATAAGGCCTAGTGAAATTATTTGTATACTTATTCCTTTATTGTGGGAAATTAATACTTGGATAGATTTTAAAAACAGATGTATATTTTTCATACAACAAAAAAAATATTATTTAATTGCACTATTTTTCTTTTCGAGCGTAGTATTTATACAACTTTTTTATTGGTATATTATAAGTGGCGAATGGATAATATATAGTTATCAAGATCAAGGTTTTAATTTTTTACATCCTCACACAATTGATTTTTGTTTTAGTGCAAAATGTGGTTGGCTTAGGCTATATCCTATTATGATTTTACCCTTTTTGGGACTTTATGTATTCGCAAAAAAAGGAGAAAATAAAATTGCAGTACTTTCATTTTTTTTATTAAATTTTTATATTGTAACCTCATGGAACATTTGGGATTATGGCGGCACTTGCGGAAGAGCAATGATACAATCTTATCCAATTTTAGCTTTTCCAATGGCTAGTTTTTTAAAAAAAATATTAAAACATCAAATTGGAAAAATACTTTTTTCAACATTTTTTTTACTCTGTATTTATTTAAACATATGGTGGACACACAATGCTCATCTAGGTTCAGTGCAAGTAAACGAAATGACAGCTGCATATTATTGGCGTGTATTAGGCAGATGGAAAATAAACGATGATGATAAAAAACTACTTGATAATAAATACTCTTATAGTGGAAAAATAAAAAATAGCAAAGTACTTTTTAGCACAGATTTTGAAAAAGACAGTGCAAAAAATATTATTTTAAAAAATGAAAATAACAAGGTTTTACAATTAAGAGAAAGTGAAAAAACTTCTAAAAATTATTTTATAGAAAACAATCAAAATATAAAAACTTGGATTCGTGCATTTGCCCATTTTTCAATAGGGCAAAAAGAATGGAATACAAACAACCAAACACAGTTTACCATTATATTTTATAATAATAATGAAATCATTCAACAAAATTATATTCGAGTACAGCGATTAATGTGGGATGGCGAAAATAAAGAAATATATGTTGATGCAAAAAAACCTGAAAAAGCTTTTGACAAAATCAATATTTTTATAAATAATATGGATAGCAAATTACCTATTGAAATTGACAATCTTAAAGTAATAACATTTGATACTAATTAGCCAATTTTTTCCAAGCGTTAATAATTTGACTAGCATGTTCTTTTGCTTTTACTTTATCTATTATACCCACCAAGATTCCTTTTTCGTTGATTAAAAAAGTAGTTCTTTTTATGCCCATATACTTATTTCCAAACATCGATTTTTCTACCCAAACACCATAGGATTCAATAATTTTTTTATCTGTATCTACAAGTAATGGAAAAGGTAATTTGTGCTTTTCTATAAATTTTTTGTGGCTATTTTCGTCATCTGCACTAACGCCAAAAATTTCAATACCTTGTTTTTTTAATTCCGCAAAACCATCTCGTAAACTACACGATTGAACTGTGCAAGTTGGCGTACTATCTTTTGGATAAAAATAAAGTGCTAATTTTTTTCCAATATAATCTTTTAATGAATGTACATTTCCTTCGCTGTCTTTTGCTTTAAATACAGGTGCTTTTTTATTGATTTCCATTTCGTTTTTCAGTTTTATTATTTAACAAATTTACACTGAAATAAAACGAGTTATAAAAGATTTTATTTATTTACAATAAATTCTTTAATGCTTCTATTTCCATTAAAATCTTCTGCAATTATTTTAAGCGTTTGTTTTCCTTTTGGAAAATAATTATCAACTTCTAAGGTATACGTTTTTTTTCTTTGCGATAAGTTTATCCAATTTTTTCCTGCCCAAACATTTACTTTTTTTACAGCAGTACCCGCATCTTCTACATTAAATGAAATGCGTTGACCATTTTTCAATATTGATTCATTTTTGATAGAAAGTCCAATATTTGGCGGAGTTTCATCCAATTGTATTTCATAAAACCCAAAATGTTTTACACCTGCATATACCCAAGTGCCATCAAAATTTGCAGCTTGCGATGTTGGATTTTTTAAATCATTATAATCATAATGAACAAATACCACTTTACTTTCTTTTCCTTTTGGAATACTAAAAGTGGGTTTTAATTTTAATAAAAAAGTATCGTGAATTGGCACATAACTATGATGAACTTGATATAAAGTTTTATTTTCTACTTTAGAAAAATTGGATGCAAAACAAATATTATCATACAACGCATTTGCAGGAATTGAAACCGCAATTTGTTCATTTTTAAATTCATTTTTTTCTCCAGCTTTCATCAAGCTATTACAAATAGAATTATTACTTGGAGCTGATGTTCCTTGAACATTAAAATTTAATACACTTTTATTTTTTCGTACATCAAAAGCTTGAATCGTAACTTGATGAATTTTGCCATCGCTTAAATCAAGTACACCACTTTTCTTAGCAATATCATTATAAATTTCCAATTGATCATTGGGCAATTTTCTACACAATTGAATCCAAGGACCGCTCAACATTTTTGTTTTATAATCTGCCAAAGCATTCATATAATGCGTTTCGGCATAAGAAATTTGATTTACTTGCCATTCAAAAAAAGGCTTGCCATCAACATTAATTTGCATAGCATAAATTCCTAAAGTGCCTAATGCTTCTTCCATTATATCACCAGCTTTAATTCCAAAATACACTTTATTGTCTGTGATGTTTAGTTGCGAATTTGCTAGCGCAAATTCGCCATCCATTTTTTTATTTACCGAAATTATTTCAGGATTTTGTTCATAAATACTTTGATTGCCTTTGTAAATGGCAAGTTTATAAATTTCTGGTTTTTTAGTATCTTTTAAGGTGTCAAAAAACAATAATCCATTAAGGGTTTTATCCGTTTTTGTATCTCTAATTTCCAAGTGCAAATGTGGTGCTTGAGAAGATCCTGTATTTCCCGAAAGCGCAAATTGTGTACCTTGAGAAATTGGAAATTGATAAGGCGGAATAGCTATCTCTATTTCCCAACTAGTATTTTTATATTGTAATGCTTTTGTATATTTTTCAAGCTCTGGCGAAAAGCTATTTAAGTGTGCATAAACTGAGGTATAACCACCTTTATGGTTAATGTAAATACAATTTCCAAAACCTTTGTTTTTAATACTAATTTTAGAAATATAGCCATGGGCAATGGCAAGCACGGGTTGATTTTCTTCTTTATTTGTACGTACATCAATACCGGAATGAAAATGATTTGGACGACATTCACCATAATTTCCTGCAAGTGAAATTGGAATTTTCAAGGGATTAGTCATCATTCCTTTTGGATAATTCAACTCTTTGATTAATTCTTGTGCTTGAAGAAATAAAATATTGAATAGAAATAAAATTGAAAATAGAAGTTGTTTTTTCAAAGGAACTTAATTTTTAAGAAACTTTTTTTGGAAGATTAAAATACTCACTACGCCAAGAAAAATTACTGAATCGGCAATGTTAAATACAGGACTAAAAAATAAAAAGGGCTGACCTCCAACAAAAGGCAACCAACTTGGAAAAACAGACTCCCACATAGGGAAATAAAGCATGTCCACCACTTTGCCATGAAATAAATCTCCATAGCCCTGGCCCCAAGGTACAAATTTTGCAAGGTGAAAACTGCTTTCGGTAAATAGTTTACCATAAAAAATACTGTCTAATAAATTGCCCAATGCACCACCTAAAATTAATGCACTGCAAAAAATTAATCCACTATGAAATCCTTTTTTGATTAAATTTTGCTGAATAAAAAAGAAACCCCAAATGACAGCAATAAGCCGAAATAAACTTAAAATCAATTTGCCATAATTGCCGCCAAACTGCATGCCAAAAGCCATGCCCTCATTTTCCAAAAAATGAAGCCGAAACCAATTGCCCATGACATTAAATTCTTGACCATAAAAAAAATTGGTTTTGATATAAATTTTCAACCCTTGATCGAGCAGCAAAACCAAAAAAACGACTAAAAATACATGTTTTATTTTCACAGCCACAAATGTAAGCATGTAGTCTTAAAGAAAAAAATGGAACAAATTATAAATAGTTAAAGTTTTCGCTAACACATTTGTCTTTTTTCTCGTCTATTGTCTTGTTGATTAATTTTTTTTAATTCCACAAACAAAAACTAACTTTGAAAAATAATAAAAAAAAATGAAAATGAAAAAAATAATTATTGCAATCACATTGATTTTAGGCGCACAATTAACTATTTCTGCTCAAGAAAACAGAACTGGCTATGGACAACATTTGGTTTCTTTTCAGCCAATAGCAATTGTAAATGATAATATAGGCGTTGGATTAACTTACGAAAACTTTTTTCATAAAAATGTAAGTTTAAAAATTCCGGTTATGTATGGTTTAAATAATACCAATTATGCAGCTGGAGGTATTGGTTTAAAATTTTATCCATCTGGGCATAATAAAACAGTTACTTATGCCATTGGACCCGAAATATATTTAGGCTATGGCAAAAAAGAATTTACGACTTTCATTTGGGATCAAGCAACTCAAAGAAACATTCAAGTTATAGAAAACCAAACTCAATCGCACTTTGGGTTTAGATTAAATAACTCTTTGAATATTACTATTAGTAAAGCTATATATTTGGGCATGGATTTAGGTTTAGGTATCAATTATATTGACAAAACTAAAACCACTACTACTAATAATACTTACACTTCTACTTCATTTGCTGGACAATTTGGTATTAGCATTGGTTATAGATTTTAAAAAAACTATTTTTTTATTTAAATAAAATTCAAGGTTCGTTTTTAAACGAACCTTTTTTTATCTTTCGATTTTTATATATAAAATTATCCACGTTGATCCGTAAACTAAAACGAATTTTTATAGGTTTGATATTGCTCAATATCACTTACTTGATTTTTTTAAAATTTTATTTTCCATTTATTAATATCACGATGTTGGTTACATTTGTATCTGGAAATGGATTAACAAAAGAAAACATCACATTTGCTGAAGCAGGAAAAAATATGCCACTTGCTATTATAAGCAGCGAAGATCAAAATTTTGCCACACATTATGGTTTTGATTTTGAAGCCATTCAAGATGCTATAGAAGACTATGGCGATAGTACAAAAGTGTTACGTGGCGGAAGCACATTATCTCAACAAACAGCCAAAAATGTTTTTTTATGGCAAGGACGAGATTGGATCAGAAAAGCTATTGAAGTGCCAGAAACATTTTTGATTGAATGGATTTGGGGTAAAAAAAGAATTTTAGAGATATACTTAAACATTGCCGAAACAGGCAAAGGATTTTTTGGTGTAGAAGCTGCTGCCAAACATTATTTTCAGAAATCGGCAAAAGAATTATCTGTTTCGGAAGCTGCATGGATAGCAACAATTTTGCCAAATCCTAAAAAACTAGATATAAAAAAACCAACAAGAAAAATGATTCGAAAACATAATTGGATTATGAAACAAATGCAAAATTTGCGAAGCAACAAAGAAATTGTTTTACTTTTGGAATCAGAAAAAATAACAAAATGAAAATAGCTATTGTAGGAGCAACAGGACTTGTAGGCACTAAAATGATTGAAATTTTAAATGAAAGAAATTTTCCTTATACGGAACTGATTTTAGTAGCTAGCGAAAAATCTATTGGGAAAGAAATTGACATCAATGGCAAAATACACACAGTAGTTTCATATCAAGAAGCGATAAATCAAAAACCCAATTTGGCACTTTTTTCAGCAGGCGGAACTACGTCGCTTGAACTTGCACCAAAATTTGCAGAAGCTGGCATTACTGTAATTGATAACTCCTCTGCTTGGAGAATGGATGCTACAAAAAAATTAATTGTTCCTGAAATAAACGGATGCCAATTAAACAAAAATGATAAAATAATTGCAAACCCAAATTGCTCTACTATTCAAATGGTAATGGTTTTAAAACCTTTGCATGATGCATTTAAAATAAAAAGAGTTGTCGTTTCTACTTATCAATCCGTTACAGGATCTGGCATCAAAGCTATAAATCAATTAATGGATGAACGAAATGAAAATGAAATTGATAAGTGCTATCCTTATCAAATAGACATGAATATAATTCCACAAATAGATGTTTTTACAGAAAATGGATACACCAAAGAGGAAATGAAAATGATAGCAGAAACAAAAAAAATTCTTTCTGATGATAGTTTAAAAATTACATCTACCACAGTTCGCATTCCTGTTCGAGGCGGACACAGCGAAAGTGTCAATATAGAATTTGAAAAACCTTTTGTAATTGATGAAGTAAGAACCTTATTGTCAAAGTTTGATGGTGTTACAATCCAAGATGACATCAAAAATCTTGTTTATCCCATGCCACTTTTTGCCGAAGGCAAAGATGATGTTTTTGTAGGCAGAATACGTAGAGATGATTCGATAGAAAATGGACTAAATTGCTGGATTGTAAGTGATAATTTGCGAAAAGGTGCAGCAACAAATGCTGTTCAAATTGCAGAATATTTATTGAAAAACAACTTGATATAAATAGCTTTTGTCATAGAAATGTCATTTTAAATTTAATAAATCGATATTAAAATTAGATTACTTTTTTCTGCCCTTATTTTTGTGTTTTAAATTAAAAACTTAACCAAAAATACATGAGAAAAGTAATTTTTACACTTATTAGTTTGTTGGCTTTCAACAATTTTGCGCAAGCACAAGCTTGGATTTATGATACCATTTCCATAGCACCTGGTTATGGTCAGGATGTTTTTTACAGTATGGAAAATGATTCTATAAAAAACGAAAGCAATACCAATTGGCATTTAGCTTTTAGTTTAAATGGATATGATAGTGCAGCTGTGTGGGCAAATCATGGCGGTGGAAACAATTTTGTAAAGGTTTATAACATTCATAAAACCATTACAGATTGGAACAACATAACAATTGCAGATACTGCAACAGGAGAACCCCTTTTTAATGGAGATTTTTCTTGGCACCAAGGAGCTTTTAATTTTAATGCAAACCCAAGTCCATTTAATTTTGGTTGGGGAACATATAATACTACAACACATCAATTTGCTGGAGATTCAGTATTTTTAATAAAAGCAGGTGGTACATTTTACAAATTATCTATCGATTCTTTAAATCCATTTACATACAAATGGGATTTCAGAATAGGACTTTTTGATAGTTCAAATACAACCACAGCATACTCAATTACAAAATCGCCAACTTACGACAATCGCAATTTTGCATATTTTAATATTGCCACAGGAACTGCTTTAAATAGAGAACCTTCGAACACAGATTGGGATTTATTATTTACAAGATACAATACATTTACATCACTTGGCGGACCAGTTCAGCCTTATAATGTTACTGGAGCGTTGAGCAACAGAGGAGTTCAAACAGCAAGAGCACAAACAATTCATGTGGATACTGCTTTTGAAAATTATAGCACTCATATTTCTCCTTGGTTTTCTGGCAATCCATTGTCTATTTCTACAGTTGGTTGGGAATGGAAAAACTTCAACATGTCTGTACCTCCAGGTGTTTGGGAAATTCCTGATTCTAATACCTATTTTGTGAAAAATAAATCTAATAAAATTTATCAATTGCAATTCTTAAATTTTGGCGGAAGTGCTACTGGACAAATTGCATTGAGAAAACGTTTTGTAATTGATATTACAAAAATTAATGAAATAAATTCTAATTTATCAGAAGCAGTCTTTTTTCCAAATCCAACACAACACAATTTAAATTTTGCGTGTTCTGCAAAAGAAAATGCTGATGCTAAAATTGTAATCTACGATTTAACGGGAAAAATGATCTACTCAAACCCTGTAACTTTAAATCAAGGATTAAATAGTTTTGTATTGCCAACAAATACATTTTCTAACGGTAATTATATTGCCCAACTTGTTGGAAAAAATATGATGTTTAGTTCTAAATTTGTGATAAATAAATAAGTTTTTGAAAAAAATATTCTTTCTTTTTGTTTTCTTTTTTAACATTTATCCAGTAATTGCAACTACAATTTGGATAAATGTAAAAGATAATGAGAGTAATGAAAATTTGAGTTCGGCACAGCTTATTTACAATCAAAATGAACAAATAACGGTTTTTAAAACCAATGAAAATGGAAATGCAACTATTGAAAATGTTGTATTTCCATTTTCTATTACTATAAAATTACTTGGCTACGAAGAAAAAAAAATCGTTTTTGAAAATGAAAATGCTTTTAAACAAAATAAAAAAAATCAACCATTAGAGAAAACTATTTTTATTGATAAAAAAATTCAACAAATTAAAGAAACCATTATTACTGCTCAGCCAACAGAAATCTTAGCAGAAAAAAGTATTTATAAAGTGCAATCAATTTCTTCGGCAAACTTAAAAAGATTGGCAGCTGTTTCTTTAGATGATGCTTTAAGATTTCAATTGAATAATTTTGTGAGCAATGACAATATTTTAGGCAGTAGCGTAAATATTGGTGGATTGGGTGGTCAACAAGTAAAAATTTTATTGAATGGCGTTCCCTTAAATGGAAATGAAGGTGGCTTTGTAGATTTAGGCCAATTGAACTTACAAAACATAGAACGTATTGAAATGGTTCAAGGACCAATGAGTGTTTTATATGGTTCAAATGCAATGGGCGGTATCATAAATTTGATATCACAGAAAGCTAAAAAGGAAGTAGAACTTGGTGTTCAAAGCTATTCAGAAACATTTGGAAAAATAAATTGGAATACGTTTTTAGGAATAAATAAAAAAAATCATAACATAAAATTATCTGTAGGCAACAATAATTTCTTGGGCTGGAGTAAATATGACACTTTAAAAAGAGCAAAAGAATGGAATCCTAAAACACAATTATTTGGCGATTTTCAATACAATACAAAAATTAACAACATCAAATTAAATACTTACACGTATTATTTAGATGAGCTCATCACAAACAAAGGTGAAACTGTTATCAATTCATTTAAAGCATATGCCTTTGATGAATATTATAAAACAAAACGTTTTAGACAAACAATAGGCATGGAATCGCCACTCTGGAAAACCGAAAATATTCAAATACAAGCTACATTTAATCGATATAATAGAATAAAAAATAGATATCGAAAAGACATGGTTGCACTTGAAAGTGTTTTAACAGAAAATATCGGAGATCAAGACACTTCTACATTTAATCAATTTCATTTGAGAGGAAATTTGACTTCAACTCGTTGGCAAAATTTAGAACCTTTAATTGGAATTGAGCTAATAGCTGATAAAGGAATATCCTCAAAAATTAGATATGGCGAAAGACAATCAATTGATGTAGGTACATATGCTTCATTGCTTTGGAATTTAAAAAAGTTCAGCATACAACCCTCTTTCAGATTTAGTACAAACAATATTTTTGGTGTTTATACTACCCCAGCATTGCATTTAAAATACAATTTTAGTAACAATTTAATTTGGCGTTCATCTTTTGCAAAAGGTTATAGAGTGCCTACGTTAAAGGAAATGTATTTAGAATTTATCGATGTCAATCATACTGTTTTAGGCAATGAGGATTTGCAACCAGAAAAAGGAATACATATAGAAACAAGCTTGGAAAAAAATGTGCATTTTAAAAATAAAAGCGCTTTAGCCATCAATCTAAATCTTGCATATAACAATTTGAACAATCAAATAAGTTTAGGCACTTTTGGCGAATCGGGATTATATGCAAAATATATAAATTTAGCCACCTATCAAAACGCCATTTCCCGTTTACAAATTTCTTATAAAAAATTAAATTATCGAATAGAAAGTGGCTTAAGCCTTTCAAAAGTTTTAGAAAGTAGTAATAATTTCCAAGGAACAATATTTGAGTTTACAAGTTTATTTAGTTTTATAGAAAATACTACTCAAATAGAATCTATTTTAAATTATAAATTCAATACTTCACAGCCTATAACTGGAATTGACGGATCTTATTCGTTAACTGGTAATATGCATTTGTTAGATATTTCTTTTGCTAAAAAATTATGGAACAATCATTTTCGTTTACAAATGGGTATAAAAAATGTTTTAAATTTTCAAAATTCTATACTAACAACAGCTTCTGCAAGCAATCCTCACAATGCGGGAAGCTTTAGTATTTTACAACCCAGAACAGGTTTTTTGAATATTTCTTATAATTTTTAATTATCATCTTATTGTCATATTATAAAAAAAAGCATAATTTTTTTATAAACTACTAACCTTTTTATAAAAAATATCGTCTATTATTGCAAACAGAATTATTTATTAATTCAATAACATTTTTTAAAACAACAAAACAAAACGCTTATAGAAAATTTCTACATTTAAAAAAACACAACAATCACTTAATAACGATTATTAAAAAGTAGAAATTATGAGCAGTTATAAAAAATATTCCGAAACGGATTTAATCACTTTTATAAAGCAAGGCAATGAAGCCGCTATTGCTGAATTATTGGAGCGAAATAAGAAAAAATTATTTACAGCAGCATATTTAATGGTTAAAGACCAATACGTAGCCGAAGATATTTTTCAAGAATCTTGTATAAAAATTATTCATAGTATTAGAAAAGGTAAATATTTTGAAGATGGAAAATTTATTGCTTGGGCAGCTCGAATAGCTCGAAATATGGCAATAGATTATTTGCGTAGAGCAAAAAGAAATTATAAAGTAGTATTGCCAAATGGCAAAGATATTTTTGAAATTTTGCCAATGTTTGAAAAAAACAAAGAAGATAATATTATTGCAGAGGAAAACTCAAAAACGATTCGAAGGTTGCTTGAAGAAATTCCATATGAACAACGAGAAGTAATCGTACTTAGAATGTTTGGAAATTGCAGTTTTAAAAACATTGCCGAAATGACAAATGTTAGTATCAATACAGCCTTAGGACGAATGAGATATGGCCTTATAAATCTAAAAAAAGAAATAGAAGAAAGAAATCTAGTATTTTAAGAAATTATGATTTTATCACCCAATACTCTGGATTAATTTTTATGGCTCCAGCTCCATTGCTATTTACTTTCCAAATTTGAAAACCAATTTGACATTGTCCCGAAGCATCCGTCATCACTCTTCCAATGGGTTGTTTCATACTTATTTTTGAGCCTCTTGATACTGAAACACCTTCGAGTTTTGAATACACAGAAAAATATGATCCATGATTTACAATTACTGTTTGTCCAGCTCCTGGCATTGAAATAACAGAACTTACTTCACCTGCAAAAATAGCTCTAGCCACACTTCCTTTAGATACTTTAATGTCTATTCCAGGATTTTCAGTGTATACATTAAAAACTGGATGTTTGTTTTTGCCAAATCGCTCACAAATAAATCCATTGTTAACAGGCCAAGGTAATCTGCCTTGATTGGCTTCAAAATTATTTGATAGTGCTTTTTCGGATGGTGTAAGCAAATTACTATAATCCTCTTTTACAGTTTCTTTTTTTGGCAGGCTAGGACCAATAGATTCACTATTATTCAATGCTACATCTCCATACATTTTTTTAGATTTATTATCATCAACTTGTACAAAACGAGGATTATTAAATTTCATATCTCTATTTGCATTGCTTTGTCGTTCTCTCTCGTTTTGTTCACGCGCTTTTTTTTCCTCTTCTTGAATTCTTCGTTTGTTTGCTAACAATTTTTCTCTAAACTCTTGTTCTTTTTTTTCGGCCATTAATTTAGCCGCTAATTCCTCTTGTTTTTTTCGTTCTAAAGCCAGTTGTTTTTCACGTTCTTCTTGTTTTCGTTTTTCAATGGCTAATTGAAGCTGTCTTTCCTCTCGTTCTTTTTGTGCCATTGCTGCTGCTTTTCGCTCTGCTTCTTCTCGTTCTAGTCGTTGTTGGGCTAATAATTTTTCTTGCTCTTCTTGTTTTTTTCTTTCTAATGCTAATTTTTCCTCTCTATCTTTTTGCGCTTTTTGTTCTGCAATTAATTTTCGTTCTTGCTCATCTTGCAATTTTTTTTCAAGCGCCAATTTTTTTTCAAGCGCTTCTTTTTTTAATTTTTCTGCTGCTTGTTGCCTTTGTTTATCTAATTCTGTTTCTTTTAGCCGAGCAAGTGCTAATTTTTGATCTTCTATTTTCTTTTTTTCAATTGCTAATTTTCTTGCAAGTGCTTCTTTTGCTTTTTGTTCAGCATTTTTTGTCAATTGTTCATCAATAGCACGTTTTCTGGCCAATTCTATTTCTCTTGCAATAGTGTTTGAAATGGCAGTGTTTAATGATGCTGCAATTTTTTTCTTATTATTTATTTGAACTAATAATTCTTTTTCTTTTCCTTTTAGCGCAAGCACCATTTTGTTTTTCTCAGCAGTTTCTTTTTCTATAATTGCATTTTGCGATTTTTGATCATTTAATGCTTTTGCTTTTATTGCTTTATCTTTATTTAAAACTTCAATTGTAGAAATCAATTTTTTTGAAGTACCAACAATTTTTGTTGCTTGATCTGCCTGAAAATTTCGATATTGTTTTACATATTGCATTCTGCGAATAGCATCATTAAATGAATTAGCCGAAAACATAAAAATAATCATGTCATAGGATGTTTTATTTTTATATGAATAACGAACCATTTCGGCATATTGTTTTTTCAATACGCTCATCTCTTCTCTCAAATCATAAATTTGAAATTTTGTTTGTTCAATATTATAATCTACATATTGAACTTGCTTATTTATATTATTTATTAATTTTTGGCGAGAATTTAATTTTTTCTGAAGAATACTAAGTTCATCTAAAGTTACGGTTTTATCTTTTTTAAGTTGATTTAGCATGGTT
>JAGNRR010000007.1 GCA_017988595.1 Chitinophagaceae bacterium | reverse complement strand
TGCACTAAAATCTACTTCAAGCTCAAAAGCATATTGCGCATGTACAGAAATAGAAAAAAATAAAATGATAAAAAATAAACTTCCTTTCATAAAAAAATAAAGTTACCGATTTTAATTACACTGTTAGTAAAAATTGTATTTTTAGTTTAATAAAAAAATATATAATTGAAAAACACACTCCTACTTTTCCTCCTTTTTTCACTTCCTTTTTTTGCAAAAGCACAAAACAAGGAATTAAAACCATTAACACCAATAAAGAAAAATTGATTGGTGGTTACAAAAATGCGCAAGGCAAAATTATTATTCCTGCAAAATATATTTTATACGAAGGTGATGAAATGACCTCGCCCGATTGTCAATATGTATATGTATTGCAAGCCCAAACCAGCAACAAACCTGTACTAAATTCTGAAGCCTGCAAAGTATTTAATAAGCAAGGAAAACTGTTATATGCTGCTTATTGGTTCGATAATGGTCCCGATTATTTTCAGGAAGGCATGAGGCGATATGTAGAAAATGGGAAAGTAGGCTTTGTGGATTATTTCGGCAATAAAATCATCAAAGCAACCTGGGATGATGCAAGTGCTTTTTATAATGGATTAGCTAAAGTAGGCAAAAATTGTAATGTTTCAAATTTGGTAGACGAACACTATATTGTTTCTTGCAGTGATTATTTTTTAATTGATAGAGAAGGTAAAATAATTACAAAGATTGAAAATGAAATGAATATAGACTCTATAGGCTTGCTGCAAAAAGAACGAATTGTGAATAAACCATTATTGGCTCAAGAGGTGGAATATGAAATTCAACATTTGCAAGAGGTAAAACTAAAAATTGATAGCAATGAGATTGAAAAAGAAGCCTTATTTTTTATTACAAAAGATGCAACTCAAAAAAACTGCTGGCTCTTTATTTTCCGAACAAAAGATGAATTATATGAAAGTGAATTTAAGTTTCTTTATTATTTAGATTCAAAATCACTGTTTCAACTAAATGATTGTGGAAATAAATTCAAAATAAAATTTGACATTAAATAAGTTGAACCTTATAAAAATAACAATACCCTAGTTTGAAATAATTTATATTGCAGGGTGCAAAAAACAGTTTCGATAATTGGCAGTGGACCGGCAGCAATGGCATTGGCTATTTTTTTAGATCCTAAAAAATATACGGTTTCTATTTATGAAAAAAATAAAACCTTAGGTCGAAAATTTTTGGTGGCTGGAGATGGTGGTTTTAATTTGACCCATTCAGATCCGATAGAAAAAATAATTGATGCCTACACACCCAATAATTTTTTAAACGATGCCCTACACTTTTTTTCAAATTTAGATTTATGCAATTGGCTTTTACAAATTGGCATCCCAACTTTTGTTGGCACAAGTAAACGAATATTTCCTCAAAAAGGAATTAAACCTATTGAAGTGTTGAATGCAATTTTATTAAAAATAAAAGAAAAACAAGTTCAACTTTTTTATAATCACGAATGGCTTGAATGGAATTCAAACAATGAATTAGTTTTTAAAAATCAAAAAAATATTCAAAGCAGTATCGTCGTTTTTGCTTTGGGTGGTGGCAGCTGGAGTATTACAGGAGCAAATAAAAATTGGTTAGATATATTTGCACAAAAAAAGATAAACACTATTCCTTTTCAAGCATCAAACTGTGCTTACATGATAAATTGGGAAACAAATTTTATTCAAAAACACGAAGGCAAACCATTAAAAAACATCAGTATCAAATGCAATGGATACATGCAAAAAGGAGAAATTATTTCGCGCAAAAACTGGATCGAAGGAAATGCAATGTATTCACTCAGTCCGCAAATAAGATTTTTGCTAAACACAAATAAAACTGCAGAGCTATTTATTGATTTAAAACCAAACTTTTCGATTGAAAAAATTATTGAAAAACTATCAGCACCTAAAAATATCAGCCAACAACTTCGAGAAAATTTAAACTTAAACCCAACTCAAATTGACCTTATAAAAAATTATACTTCAAAAAATGATTTTCAAAATATTTCATTGCTTGCAGATAGGATAAAAAATATTCCCATACAAATTGTTGGAACAGCCGAAATTGACCAAGCCATTTCAACCGTTGGCGGAATAGATTTAAACGAACTGGATAAAAATTTTCAATTAAAAAAAATGCCCAAACATTATTGTATAGGTGAAATGCTTGATTATGATGCGCCAACCGGTGGCTATCTGTTACAATCTTGTTTTAGCATGGGCGCTTTTTTGGCAAAGCAATTAAATGACAAAATTGAATGTTAAAAAATAATCTATTTTTTATTTTTTCACATACATTACTTCCTTCACCGTCTTCACCACTTTTTCTACATTAGGCAAATAAGCAGCTACCAAATTTGGCGCATAATGCATGCTGGCATCAGCACTACAAACTCGTCGAACAGGCGCATCCAAGAAATCAAATCCATCTTTTTGAACTCGATAAGCAATCTCACTAGAAATAGATGCAAAGGGCCATTGCTCTTCTACAATCACTAAACGATTTGTTTTTTTCACTGATTCAATAATCGTATGCCAATCCAATGGACGAATGGTTCTCAGGTCAATAACTTCGGCACTGATGCCTTCTTTTTCCAATTCTGCGGCAGCATTCAATGCCACTTTCATCATTTTATTATAAGAAACAATGGTGATGTCTGTACCTTGTTTTTTAATATCTGCTTTACCTATTGGAATCAAATATTCTTCTTCTGGCACAAAACCCATTTCGCCATACATCACCTCACTTTCCATAAAAACCACAGGGTCATTATCACGAATGGCTGATTTTAAAAGCCCTTTAGCATCATAAGGATTGGAAACAGATATTACTTTTATACCTGGAATATTTGCATAATAACTTTCGTAAGCAACGGAATGTTGCGCACCCAATTGACCTGCACTTCCATTTGCACCTCTAAAAACCATAGGACATGAAAATTGTCCGCCGCTCATTGCCAAAGTTTTACTAGCATGATTTAAGATTTGATCTAGAGCCAAAACCGCAAAATTCCAAGTCATATATTCCACAATAGGGCGTAACCCATTCATGGCTGCGCCTACTGCAATTGCCGAAAATCCAAGTTCAGCAATTGGTGTATCAATAACACGTTTTGCACCAAACTCATCTAGCATTCCTTGGCTAACTTTATATGCACCATTATATTCTGCCACTTCTTCACCCATCAAAAACACGTTTTGATCTCTTCTCATTTCTTCTTGCATGGCTTCACGTAGGGCTTCTCTAAAAGCAATTTCTCGCATAGTTTTCTTGTTTTGAAAAGTAAAAATAGTTTATCTTCTTGGCAAAATGAAAAATATAATCAATTTATGTTTTAGATTAATGCTAATTTTTTATCCATAATATTCATGAATAAAATAATACTGATAAAAATCATAATCCACTTAAATAATAAATATTACTTTTATGCACATAAAAAAAACAACCATGCGTGAAGAAATAATAAAAAGATTAGAAGAAAAACTCATCGCCATAGATCAAAACACCGATGTGCATTTGGAAGGATTGGTGTGGGCAAATCCTATAACTTATTGGGATTATATTTTGCCCGATGCGCTTTTAGGTTTGCAAGTGCAACGCACCACCCTACCCGATGAAATGGTTTTCATTATGTATCATCAAATAAACGAGTTATTATTTAAAATGATTCTTTGGGAAATAGACCAAGTGAGCAATTCCGAAACGATTGAAGCTGCTTTTTTTACCGAAAAACTTCGTCGTGTTTCTCGTTATTTTGACATGCTTTCTACGTCTTTTGACATCATGGGCGATGGCATGGAAATTGACCAATACATGAAATTTAGAAATACGTTAACTCCTGCAAGTGGTTTTCAAAGTGCACAATATCGCTTAATAGAATTTGCATCAACTGAATTGATAAACCTTATCGATTATCGTTTCCGAGCCACTATTGATAGAAACACGCCTTATGAACATGCCTTAGAAAATTTGTATTGGCAAGCTGCAGGAAAAGATTTTAAAACGGGTAAAAAAAATACTTTACTCACCAATTTTGAAAAAAAATATAAGGATTTATTTCTTCGAAAAATGGAAGAATATAACACTACAAATCTGTGGACAAAATTCAAACAATTGCCCGAAGACGTAAAACAAAATGCAGACTTGATAAAAGCCATGCGCCATTTTGATTATACGGTAAATGTAAGTTGGGTGATGGCACATTACCATGCCGCAGGAAAATACATAGGCACTGGCGAGGCAACAGGCGGAAGCGATTGGCGAAAATACATGTTGCCAAAATATCAACGACGCATTTTCTTTCCTGAACTTTGGAGCGAAGAAGAATTAAAAAACTGGGGCGAAGATGTGTAATTAATATTTTATTATTTTTTCAACTCTACTTCGTTTATCTTTTATAATTTCAAGAAAATAAACACCATTTGAAAAGGAATTGATATCAAGTATTTTTTTTATATCAGAAAACGTTTCTTCATAAATTTTCTCTCCAATTGCATTAAAAATAATAACTTGTTTCTTATCATTTTTCAAATCTGTAATTATGATTTGTTGATTAGAAACCGTTGGAAAAACTTTTACCTCAGTTGCCAATGAATAATCATTTACACTTGTTGGAGCAAAATTTGTTTCACAAGCATCGGGATATTTATATGCAGAATCTGCTAACCTTTTTATTTCATTAAAGTTGGCATTATTACTTCCAGTATCTGTATTTATAAATGCAAAAGTGTATTCAATTGGATACATTCCTGGCAATAATTTTATAGGCATACATGACATTACAAATCTTCTATCGCCACCTAAGTTCCCACAAGCTTTTTCTGAAATGCCTGATACATTTGAAGGATCATTAGGAAAAACATACTTTGTAATATTGCCATTCAACCCATAAGGAATACAACTATTTTTTATTGAACTACCATCTTTCCATGTGGCATTTAAATAATTAAAAAATTCTTGTCCAATTTGAGGTTTACCAGTTACTGGGTTATTAGAATTATCAAAAAAGATAAATGACCCCATAGGTTTTAAATTACTAGCAGTATCATTAGGAGATTTTATTAATACAGTTCCATGTTGTGTTAAATTAGTTCCGTAACCATTAACTCCTTCATCTAAAATATCTGAATTATAAAAAATTCCCATTCTTTTTGAACTATCAAATCCAATAAAATCATCAAAAGAATTTCCCAAATCACCATCGACAAATAAACCAACTACTGCACTATCATAAATTTGTGAACCCCAATAATTAATTTTGTAATTTACAAAAATGGTATTTTCAATTCCTACTTTTTTGCAAGCATAAGCACTAGCATGAATTTCTAAATTCATCGTTGGGCTATTGGTATTTGTTTTTGCAAAAGCTTTATCATTAAAAACCCACCATAGCATTTGCTCGCCTTTTATTTTAGGATAATCTCCATCTAAGGGATTATAAACGCCATCACTATTTACATCAACAAAAGGTGCTAATTCTCTATCTGGAACAAACATAGGATTATTTAAACTTGATAATGAATGTTGATTTCCCTTTGCAGGCCAATCAAGTATTGAGGGATGCGTATTTGCTAATGTATGTGTATTAATACTTAAAAAACTATCAATAGTTGTTTTATTTACCTTCCATATTTTTGCCCATTCTAAACAAGAAATTGAATCAATAGGTTGATTAAGTGAAATAAAAGCTGGTCCTGGAAAAAAATCAAAATTGTTTCGATATTTTTGAGTAGCTGTTACTAATTGACTATTTCCATTATCATAAGCACCAATCCACAATGCAGTTGCATGACTTGAAAATTTTCCACTTCCCTTTGGAAATTCATAAGTAGAATTGCCAAGAGTAGGATTCCAAAACATATCACCATGCACCAAAAAACCAGCCGATACATTATTAATATCTAATGTATTGGTAGCATTTGAAATTACTTGTGCTTTTGAACTACTGATAAAAAAAAGTAAAATTGTAATGAATTGAATTGTAAAAAGAAGATTCTTTTTCATAATAAAAATTTTTAAAGGTTAAAAAATAAATATTTTCAGTATAAATATAAGTTTATTTTAAATCAAAATATATAAAATATTAAAAGTTCTTTAAAATTGAGAATCAAAACTCAAGTTTTTTAATTTTAACTTTTAAAAAAACTTTTAATAGCTCAACAAAAAAAACTTCTCACAAGAGAAGTTTTTTTTGTTGAGCTTTATAACTATATTCTATCTAACGGCTCTAATTTTTGCAATACTATCAATTCGCTCTTGAGCAATAACCATTGCTGCAGCTTGCTGTGTCAAGTTTTCATTTTCAGATTTTGTAAATGTATGTAACAATCTATCATAAATTTTTTCAACATCGTTTGTTACTTTTTCTCTGTTATAAGCTCCATCAGCTTCTGCTCCAACATTCATCAATCCACCAGCATTTATCAAAAAGTCTGGAGCGTATAAAATATTTCTTGCCATTAATTCTCTACCATGTTTTTCTTCTTCAGCCAATTGATTGTTTGCTGCACCAGCCACAATTTCGCATTTTAATTTTGGAATACTTTCCGAATTTACAGTTGCTCCCAAAGCACAAGGTGCATAAATATCAAATGCAGTATCAAAAATAGCTGCAGGTGCAATAACTTCTACCTTGAATTTTGCTGCTGTTTCTTTTAATTTTGGTTCACTTATATCGCTCACCAAAACTTTAGCGCCAGCATCAATTAAATGCCCAACCAAATATTGACCAACATGTCCAACTCCTTGTACCAAAACTTTTTTCCCTTCAAGGCTATCACTTCCCCATCTTTTATTTGCACAAGCTTTGATGGCTACAAAAACACCATAAGCTGTAAATGGTGAAGGATCACCGCTACCGCCCATATATTCTGGTATTCCAGTTACGTGCTTTGTTTCTAAATGAATAAATTCCATATCGCTTGCACTTGTATTTACATCCTCGGCAGTGATATATTTTCCGTTTAATGAATTTACAAATTTTCCATATCTTCTCCAAAGTGCTTCACCTTTTAATGAAGGATCTCCAATGATGACAGCTTTTCCACCACCAAGATTTAAGCCTGAAATGGCAGCTTTAAACGTCATTCCTCTTGATAATCTAAGGGCATCAACTACTGCTTCATCATGTGATGCATAATTCCACATTCTTGTTCCACCAAGTGCTGGTCCCAAAACAGTGTTGTGAATTGCAATAATTGCTTTAAGTTTTGAGTGTGGGTCGTTGCAAAAAACGACTTGCTCATGTCCCATTTGTTCTACTAATTCAAATACTTTGTTTGACATATTTTTTCTTTTTTTTAATTTAGTTTAATCTTCAAATTTTGGAAAATTGATGTTTTTGAATAAATCACCCATGGTTTTTCCCGAACCATTATTTTGTTGAAAATTATTATTAGATTGCGTTTTCTTAAATTCTTTTTTAGGCGAATTATTTTTATTTCCTTCTATAAAATTTTTATCTTTTCTGTCTTTAAATACATTTTTAGAAACCGAATTTAATTTTTCTTCCAATTCAGTCATTCTAGCTTTTGCTTCATCCAATATTTTTTGATAACGTTCTTGAGTTTCAAATGAGCGGGCACCAGGTGAAATATTTGCAAGTCTATCTTCAAAATCAGCTACAATTTCTTTTTCTTTTTCTAACTCTCTTTCTATTTTATTCGAAAAAGATTGATTGCGTTGAATCCGCTCACCAATTTCTTTTCCCATGATTTCTTTTCTTGCATTTCGGTCTTCATCTTTACGAGCATAAAAATGTTTTCGAGCTGCCATAAATCGCTCCCAAAGCTCATCGCCTACTTTTTTATTTACATATCCTGTAGCTTTCCATGCTTCAATTAATTCTGCATATTCTGTAGTTGTGCCAACAAAATCTGTAGAATCTTTTATTTCTTCGGCTCTAGTAACTATAGAATTTTTCTGTGCCAATGCATCTTGTTGTTGAATTTTTTGTTGGCTATAGAAGGTATCTTTTTTCTCGAAAAAATAATTTATTGGAGTTCTAAATTCTTCCCAAAGTTTATCATTTTCTTCTCTAGAAACATTTCCACTTTTTTTCCATTCTTCCATCAAAGCTTGTAAATCTTCAGAAGTTTTTTTCCAATTTTTACTTTCTTTTAGTTCTTCAGCTTTTGCAATCAATTCTTTTTTTATAACTACATTTTTCTCAAACTCACCAATCAAATCTTTATAAAAAACTTTTTTCTTACTAAAGAAAATATCTTTTGCTGTGTTAAATCTTAACCACAATTCCTCAGATCGATGACGTGGTATAGGACCAATTTTTTTCCATTCTTCCATCAACGTATTAAACAATTCTGTTGTCTTTTTCCAATCTTCGCTATTTTGAATGCTTTCTGCTTTTTCGCAAAGCTCAATTTTTAATGAAAGGTTTAAAAGTAATTCTTTATCAAATTCATCGAAATGATCTTGTTTTTTGTTGAAAAAAGCATTGATGGCTTGATCCATTTTTTCTTTCAATTCATCATTCCTTACATCTGGAACAATTGGCAATGCCTTAAACTCTTTTTGATAATCTTGAAGTTGCTGCGTTGCTTCTTTCCAACCTTTTTCGCCATCAATAGTTAAAATATTTTCGCAAATAGCATTTTTTTTCTGAATCACAAGTTCAATTTCTTCAAGTAATAATTTTTCTAAATTATCTAACTCGGTTAATACTTTTTCGTAATCGCCAATTGCTTTAGCATCACATACATAATTTTTATGTCGATGAATTTTTCCTGCTAATGAAATTTTATTTTCAGCTTGTTCAAATTCATTTAA
This sequence comes from Chitinophagaceae bacterium, assembly GCA_017988595.1. GTDB lineage: Bacteria > Bacteroidota > Bacteroidia > Chitinophagales > Chitinophagaceae > JAGNRR01. Next base: position 15,051 of record JAGNRR010000007.1, on the reverse strand, counting down.
AATCGAAGTTGTTTTTTCTTTTATTGTTGCAAATTGCTTTTCTAAGAATGATATAATTTCACTTTCATTAGTTTCATTAATTTCTGCAATATTTCTTTCATCAAACCATTTGTTTTTTGGCAAAACAACGTTTTGTTCTTTGATAAAATATTTTTTTTCTTCCGACATATAATCCTTTTTTTCAAATAATTGTTGAAGCAACAAATATACAATTTGACATGAATTTTACAGCCATTTATTTATGAATTATTGTTTATGTTTTAAACTTAAAAATGCTTCAAATTCCTGCAAATTCATAGATGATAAATTATTATTTGGCTCCAAACCGCCTTTTTGTGCACTTAATACGCCATATTTAATATCATCTATGCCCAAAATACTATGTGCATCGGGGTTAATAGACATTAATACATTTTTATTTTTTGCATATTTTATCCAAGTATAATCCATATCTAATCGTCTTGGATTTGCATTAATTTCTATTGCAACTCGGTTTGCAGCACAGGCATCAATAATTTTTTTATGATCAATTGGATAACCTTTTCTGCTCAATAGTAATCTTCCTGTAGGATGACCTAAGATTGTTGTATATGGATTTTCAATTGCATTTAATAATCGGGTCATTGCTTTTTCTTCGGTCATTTTTAAATTTTGATGTACCGAACAAATCACCAAATCAAATTGCGATAAAATGGTAGTGTCGTAATCCAAACTTCCATCGCTCAAAATATCACATTCGATGCTTTTAAAAATTTTAAAATTTGGGTATTTTAAATTCAACATTTCAATTTCTTGGTGTTGTTTTTCTATTTGAATTTCAGTTAAGCCATTGGCATAAAAAGAAGTTTTTGAATGGTCGCTAATCACAAAATATTCAAAACCTTTTTGCATACAAGCCAATGCCATTTCTTCGATAGAATTTTGTCCATCGCTCCAAGTACTGTGATTGTGAATAATCCCTTTTATATCTTCTGTTGATATCAAAGTTGGCAAATTATTTTCGGCAGCCAATTCTATATTTTCGATATCATGTCTTAATGCATTTGGAATGAATGCTAAATTTAATTCTTCAAAATAGGTATCATCATCCCAATGTGGTTCAGTTTCAATTTCCGAAATAAGTTCTGCAATTTTTTCAAGTGCTTCATTTTTAAATGAAAAAATAAATTGATTATCTCGATATTCATCTTCATCGCTACTAATTAATTCAATATTATAATTTTCGAAAAGCAAAAATGAAACGCCGACATCTGTTCTCTTAATATTACTTACTTCATTTTTATCTTTTAATACATGTTCAATTTCATCGTCATCTATATTTATTAAAAACTGAAATGTTTCTATAATATCATCTTGCAAAAGCAAGTTGCCAACTTCATTAATCCAACATTTTAAAAATAAAAGTTCTAAAAAATTTTTAATTTTTTCATTAATTAAAATCGCTTCGGCAAATAAAAATTTTTGTTGATTATTATTATAAAATTCTATAGCCTCAATAATATTTTGTTGCGTTTTCTCTCCAAAACCTTTATACTTTACTAGTCTATTTTCATAACAAGCATACAGCAATTCTCCAGGTGATTCTATTTCTAGTTCTTTCCAAAGCTGCGCAATTTTTTTGGGACCTAATCCTTTTATTTTGCTTAGTTCTATGATGCCATTTGGTGTTTTGGCAATTAAATCTTCAAGCTGTTGAATTTTTTTATGTTCTTTTAATTCAATAATTTTTTGTGCAGGAATTTTTCCAAGTTGCCACATTTTCAAAAGTGTTTCGCTGGATAAATCAAAAACATTTGCTTCCATTTTTTTTAATTGAAAAGCAGCTGTTGAAAAAAGTTTGGCTTCGTTTTCAGAAACAGCATGTATGTCTAATAACTTTGAAAATAAAGAAAATATATCGGCTAGTTCTCGATTACTCATTCTCCCGCAATTTTTTTTATTTTTTCAAGCGTTTCAATAATTTCATTTTCAGTATTGGTATCATTCACCGAACTGTGAAAACTTGTTGTCAATGCTATCAAAGCCATGCTCATATAATCTTGCACATCTCTATTCGGAAAATCTTTGCGCATTTTTTCAAAATTAGAATTAAATTCAGCAACAGATTTTCGAATTGCAACTTCTTGATTTGCAGGTGCAGAAATTTTATAATTGCGATTGAAAATTTGCAATTGAATAGCAATAATTTCTTCTTGATTCATTGCTCTAAGATAGTAATGAAAAATATTTTTCTACTTAAATAATCTAAAAATATCTAAGCCGTTAGCATAAATCATTAAGGCTAATAAAATAACCAAGCCAACTGTATTTGCTTTTTCAATTACATTGTCGCTTATTTTACGACCACTAATCATTTCTATTAAAAGAAAAAATACATAGCCACCATCCAAGCCCGGAATGGGCAATAAATTCATAAATGCTAAAATAATAGAAATAAATGCGGTTAATTGTAAAAATTTAAATAAATCAAATTCTGCAGGAAACATACTTCCTATGCTTCCAAAACCGCCTAAACTTTCACTTACTTTTACTTCTGGCGAAGTGAAAATTAATTTTAATTGTCCTAAATAACTCATCAATTGCTCTCCAGTATAAGAAATTCCTTTTGGGATGGCTTGCATTATTGAATAATCTTTTGATTTAAATTCTAATAATTTATCAGGAGAAACCAAACCAACTTCTAATTTGCCATTTCCATTCAAAAATCCAGCAATTTTCATCGTGTCATTATTTCTAAGAACAGTATAGTTTACATTATATTTTTCTGCTTTTGATTTTTCTTTAATAGCTGTTGCTTCTTTTTGCAACACATCCAAATAAGGCGACATAGTTTCGTTTATTCCAATTACTTTATCTCCTTTTTTTAGTAATCCATCGTTGATACCTTTTGCCATTACGGAATCAATTTCAAATGGCATTCGATAAGCAAATAAATCTTTTTGTTTTGTTTTTAAAATATGACGAACTGTTCCTTCGGGAATCAATATCTTTTTAATTTCGCCATTTCTATCAACAGTTACATCTTTGGCTTCATTAAAAATCATGTCTGTAACAATATGATTAAAATTTTCAGATTTTTTACCACCTACTTCTACAATTTTATCGCCATTCATAAAACCTATACTTTGCGCTAAACTATCAGCAACAATTCCATATTTTGCATTCTGAGTTGGCAAATATTGTTCGCCATATTTTGCAAAAATAAATACATAAATTAAAAATGCTAAAATCAAATTAAAAATAATTCCACCAAGCATTATCAATAATTTTTGATAGCTTTTTTTGCTTCGGTATTCCCAAGGCTGTGGTGGCAATTTCATGGCTTCTTTGTCCATACTTTCGTCAACCATTCCTGCAATTTTTACATAGCCTCCAAGTGGAAACCAGCCCAAGCCATATTCTGTTCCTTTAAACATTTTTTTGAACAATGCAAAATTCATTAATGATGGAAATGGAAAAAAGAAATCAAAGAAAAGATAAAATTTTTCTACTCTTGTTTTAAAAAGTTTTGCAAACAAAAAATGGCCAAATTCATGTATGATAATTAATAAAGAAAGGGCAATAAAAAATTGAATTGTTTTAACTAAAATTGGTGCTAATAAAAATATATATAAAGTATTCATATTTTGTTTTAAGGTTAATAATTTTGAATTAATTCTGATGCATAAATTCTAGATTCGTTATTTGTTTCTATATAATTATGCAAACTTGGTTTTGAAATAAAAGGAATATATTCTAATGTTTTTTCAATTACTTGACTCATTTCCAAAAAACCAATTTTGTTTTTAAGAAATGCATCCACAGCAATTTCGTTTGCAGCATTTAATACACAAGGTGCATTGCCACCAATTTTCAATGCATCTATAGCTAATGATAAATTTTTAAATGTTTTATAATCTGGTGCTTCCATTGTCAAACTGGTATCTTTTCCAAAATTCATTCGAGGAATGTCGGCAGGAATTCGAGTTGGATAACTCAAAGCATATTGAATGGGATGTTTCATGCTAGGCAAACCCATTTGTGCTTTTACAGAGCCATCAACAAATTGCACCATGGAATGAATAATCGATTGCGGATGTATAACAACTTCTATTTGCGAAACGTCTAAACCAAAAAGCCATTTGGCTTCTATCATTTCTAAGCCTTTATTCATCAGTGTTGCAGAATCTATAGAAATTTTTGCGCCCATTGTCCAAGTTGGATGTTGCAAGGCATGTTCTTTTTTTACATTGATTAAATAATTTTGTTTTCTTCCTAAAAATGGTCCACCTGAGGCGGTTAAAATTACTTTTTCGATACTATTTTTTTGCTCACCTTGCAAGCATTGAAAAATGGCGCAATGTTCACTATCGACAGGTAAAATTGTTGCACCAAATTTTTGTGCGCTTGCCATCACAATATCGCCAGCTACAACTAAAGTTTCTTTGTTTGCTAATGCAATAATTTTTCCTTGTTCTACGGCCGCCAAAGTAGATTGCAAACCTGCAAAACCTACAATTGCTGCTACTAAAATATCATAAGTATCGCTTGCAGCTATTTCTATCAACGCTTTTTCGCCTGCAAAAACTTTGATGTCATGTGGTGATAAAATTTCATTTACATGATTAAATTTTTTTTCATCTCCAATAACTACGATTGCTGGTTTGTATTTTAAGGCTTGTTCAATCAACAATTTTTCGTTGCTATGAGCAGTTAAAATTTCTGCCGAAATAAATTCTTGTTGCGTAGCAATTACCTCTAAAGTTTGAGTACCAATAGAGCCCGTGCTTCCAAAAATTGCTATTCTTTTTTTCATTTACAGATGCGCAAAAATACTAAAAATATTGACTAATTGCTGTAAATAACAGCATTAAATAAAATGTAATACGTTAATTTAAATAGAAATACGATTATTTTTCCATCCGCATTTGAGGGAAAAATAACACATCTTGAATGGAAACTTGATTGGTCATCAGCATAACTAATCTATCGATACCAATTCCTATTCCTGCCGTTGGTGGCATACCATATTCCAAAGCTCGCAAAAAATCTTGATCGATAAACATGGCTTCGTCATCACCACGTTCCATTAGTTTTGTTTGTTCTTCAAAACGATTACGTTGATCAATAGGATCATTTAATTCAGAATAAGCATTGGCAATTTCTTTTCCATTAATAATTAATTCAAATCGTTCTACTAAACCTTCTTTTTCGCGATGTTTTTTGGTCAAAGGACTCATTTCTATTGGATAATCAATAATAAAAGTAGGCTGAATAAAATGAGCTTCACATTTTGCACCAAAAAGTTCATCAATCATTTTTGCTTTACCCATACTTGCATCGGTTTCTACATGATTTTTTTTGCAAACTGCTCTCAATTCATCTTCGTTCAATTGGCTGATGTCTTCACCGATTTTTTCTTTGATGGCATCAAGGATAGAGATTCTTTTATATGGTGATTTAAATTCTATTTCATTATTACCAACCGTCAATTTTGTTTTTCCATTACTTGCCATTGCCACATTTTCAAGCAATTTTTCTGTGGTGTCCATCATCCAATAATAATCTTTGTAGGCAACATAAAATTCAAGAATGGTAAACTCTGGATTATGTGTTCTGTCCATTCCTTCGTTTCTAAAATTTCTACTGAATTCATACACAAAATCAAATCCCCCAACAATCAATCTTTTCAAATAAAGTTCATTGGCAATTCTCAAATACAATGGCATATCTAATGCATTGTGATGTGTAATAAATGGACGAGCCGCAGCTCCTCCAGGAATGCTTTGCAAAACTGGCGTGTCTACTTCCAATGCACCTAGGTCATTCAAAAAAATGCGAATACTATTGTGCAATAAAGTTCTTTTTATAAAAGTTTCTTTCACTGACGGATTTACAATTAAATCTGCATATCGCTGTCTGTATTTAAATTCCAAATCAGTAACCTCATCGAACATTTCACCATCTTTTTCTTTTACAATGGGCAATGGTCTAAGTGCTTTTGAAAGCAATTTAAATTCGGTGATATGAATTGTTGTTTCACCCATTTTAGTTGTAAAAACATAGCCTTTGATGCCAATAAAATCTCCTATATCTAATAATTTTTTCCAAACCGTATTAAATAACGTTTTGTCTTCCTCAGGGCAAATATCATCTCTTCTTACATAAACTTGAATTCGTGATGTAGAATCTTGGATTACAGCAAAATTTGCTTTTCCCATATCTCGAACACTCATCAATCGTCCAGCAATTGAAACTTCTTTGAAATCATCTGCATTTTCTTCACCTTTATAATTTTCTAAAATAAATTTGGCCTGATGCGAAATAGGATAAAGCTCAGCAGGATAAGGATTTATTCCTAGTTTTTCAAGTTCAATAAGTTTTTCTCTTCGGATGATTTCTTGTTCTGATAATTGCATATTTTTTTTTGAAAAAGTAAAGATAAGTTTGTTTGTGTAATTACTAAAAATGGATTTTAATATTAAAATTTATTTTCCTCGAACTTCGGCCTGTAATTGTTTTTCTAACGAAGACATGATTTGTTGCATTTCGTTTTCTATTACGTTGTCAGTCAATGTTTTTTCTTCATCTTGAAACGTAAAAGAAACGGCGTAGGCTTTTTTATTATCGCCAAGCTTTTCACTTTCAAAAACATCAAAAACTGAAATGCTTTTTAAAAGTGCACTACTTGATTTTTTGATCATTTTTTCTACATCGGCAAACAAAATGGATTTATCTAAAACTAATGATAAGTCTCTGGAAACAATTGGAAATTTTGAAATTTCTTTAAAGCTAACTTTTTTGTTATCTAATATTTTTATAACATCTAGCCAATTTAAATCAATACAGAAAACTTCTTGTTTGATGCCAAATTTTTCTATTTCCTTGGGAGTTAATAATATCAAGCTACCAATTTTATTTTTATTTACAACAATCGAAAATTGATTTTCATCTTTTAATAATTCAATTTTTTTATTTGGTAGTAATATATTTAGCAATCCTTTGCAGTAATAAAAATCAATTTTATTTTTTTTGGACAACCAATTTTCAGCAGCAAAATTCCCAGTTAAAAACAAACTTAGTTTTTCTACTTCGTTGTATTTACCATTTTCTTGATGATAAGTTTTGCCAAATTCAAAAAATAATAAATCGCTATTGCGTCTATTAATATTATGTGCAATTGCCTGCAATCCACTTGGTGTCATTGTTGCACGCATTGCGTTTAAATCGACAGTTAAACTGTTTAGCATTTTTACTACATCATTTCTGTCATTAAAATTTTCTGCATTACTAATAGCATTTGTCAATATTTCATTGAACCCTAAACTCACCATTTTTTTTGCAACATCATTCTTTTCTTTATTGGTTGAAGTGTTTGAAGCATTATTCAAACTAAAATTAATTTTTCCTGTAAATGGAATATTATCAAGTCCATCAATTCGTGTAATTTCTTCAACAATGTCAGCAAGAAAATCAATATCGGGTTTTGCCAACGGGATTTTCAAAGTTAATTCATCTTCATTTTCTGAAATAATTTCAAAACATAAAGCGGTTAAAATTAATTTTATTTGTTCAGCAGAAAAGTTTTTCCCCGCTAGAGCATTTATTTTTTTTAAAGAAACTGAAAGTGTTTTTGACTCAATAATTTTAGGATATACATCTACAATTTCGGATGCTATTTCTCCACCACAAATTTCAATAATTAAAGCTGCTGCCCGCTCTATTGAAATTTTTACTTGGCTAATATCAATGCCTTTTTCAAAACGAACAGCTGCATCAGTGCGCAAATTATGCCTCAACATAGATTGACGTGTAGCTATTGAATTGAATGATGCACTTTCGATAAAAATATTTTTTGTAGTAGATGAAACACCACTTTCCAATCCGCCATAAACTCCTGCCAAACACATGGCTTGTTCATCATCACAAATAAAAATATCATTTGGATGCGTTTTTATTTTTTCATTATCAAGTGTTTTAAATTCTGCTTGAGCCACAGATGTTTTGATATTAATTTTTTGATTTTTAATTTTATCATAATCAAAAATATGAAGTGGCTGACCAGAATCGTGAAGCAAATAATTGCTAATATCAACTAAATTATTAATTGATTTTACGCCTATTGAATTTAGTTTTTGTTTCAGCCAATCTGGCGATGGAGCAACATTTACATTTGCAATTGAAATACCACAATATCGATTGCAAGCTTCATTATTCTCTATCGAAATTGAAAATGGCAAATCTGCTTTTTTTTCTGGAAGCTGATATTTGGGCATTTTCAATGCAATAATTTTATGTTCAAGATTGCTCAAATAAGCACAAATATCTTTTGCAGAACCTCGATGGCTCATGGCATCCATTCTATTTGGTGTTAATCCAATTTCGAAAGTAATTTCGCCTTCTGGTAAATTAAAATATGTTTTTGCTGCTGTGCCTGCTTCCCATTTGTTGTCAAGAATTAAAATGCCATCATGGCTTTCGCCGATGCCTATTTCATCTTCGGCGCAAATCATTCCAAAACTTTCTTCACCTCTTATTTTTGCTTTTTTTATTTCAAATGGTTCGCCATTTTTTGGATAAAGTGTTGCACCAACTTGAGCAACTAAAACAGTTTGCCCTGCATCCACATTTGGCGCACCGCAAACTATTTGATGAATTTCATTATTTCCAATATCTACAGTTGTAACACTTAATTTATCCGCATTTGGATGTTTTTGACAGGTCAATATTTTTCCTATTACAATTCCATTTAAGGAACCAGGAATTTGTTCTGTTTTTTCAACATGTTCAACTTCCAAGCCAACTGCAGTTAATATTTCGCTTACTTTTTCGCTACTCAAATCTGAAGGAATATAATCTTGTAGCCAACTGTAGGAAAGTGTCATGTTTAAAATTTTGTTCGCAAAAATACAAAACAAAAAAAGACTTGATTGTATTAAATCAAATCTTTTTAAATTATTTCAGCATTTACTTCTGTTTAAAGCAATGTACTAGGACAAACAAAGTTTGTTTTTGGCAAATTTGTTTTTGATAAACCGCCAAATCCTTCTACAACATCAACAAAATTTTCAAAACCACGTTGTTTTAAAATCGAAGCCGCAATCATGCTTCTATATCCTCCAGCACAATGAATTATAAAAAATTCGTCTTTGGGAAAACTACTCAAATGTTTATTTATTTCGTTTAAAGAAATATTTTTTGCTTGCTCTAAATGTTCACTTTCAAATTCACTTTTTTTGCGAACATCAAATATCATTGCATTTTTATACTTTTCATTTTGCTCTATTTCATTTGCAGAAATTCTATTCACTACATCAATTTCTTTTCCTGAGTTTTTCCATGTTTCAAATCCATTTTCTAAAAAACCAATCGTATTATCATACCCAACTCTCGACAATCTAGTTATGGCTTCTTCTTCACGATTTGGATCACAAACTAATAATATTTCTTGTTTAATATCAACAATCATTTCTCCAACCCAAGGCGCAAAACTGCCATCCAACCCAATGTTTATACTATTAGGAATAAATCCTTTTGCAAATTCTGCTGGAGATCGGGTATCTAATATCAAAGCTTGGGTTTCATTGGCTAAGATTTCAAAATTAGCTGCATTTAATGCATTTTTTCCACGAGCTATTATGGTGTCTAAACTTTCATAACCAAGAATATTCATCATTACATTTTCAGGAAAATATCCTGGAGCTGCGGCTAAACCTTCTGTAATTGCTTTCACAAATTCATCTTCAGTCATTGGTTGTAAAGCATAATTTACTTTTTTTTGATTTCCCAAAGTGTCTGTAGTTTCTTTACTCATATTTTTTCCACAAGCACTCCCTGCACCATGACTTGGATAAACAATGATGTCATCAGCCAAAGGCATAATTTTATTGCGTAGAGATTGATATAAATATCTAGCTAATTTATCTTGACTTAAATCTGCGGAAATTTTTTGTGCTAAATCGGGTCTTCCTACGTCGCCAATAAATAATGTATCGCCAGTCAAAATTCCCACTTCTTTATCATTTTCATCTATCAATAAAAAACAAGTGCTTTCCATGGTATGTCCTGGAGTGTGAATTACTTTAATTTTGCTTTTTCCCAGCTTAAAAATTTGATTATCTTCTGCAATAATGCTGTCATAAGAAGGTTTTGCATTTGGTCCAAAAACAATTTCTGCGCCAGTTTTCTTTTGCAAATCTAGGTGTCCACTTACAAAATCAGCATGAAAATGTGTTTCAAAAATATATTTTATTGTTGCATTATTTTCATTTGCTTTTTCAATATAAGGAGTTACTTCTCTTAATGGATCTACAATTGCGGCTTCGCCATTACATTCAATATAATAAGCTGCTTGAGCAATGCATCCTGTATAAATTTGTTCTATTTTCATAATTATTTAATTTATCAATGCAAAAGTATACTATTCTATAGTATACAGATATGATATTTGTCAATTTTGTATTTTTTTAAGTAGTTTATAAAGAAAATGCTACAAAATGGAGATTGTTTTAGATTGTATTTTAACAAAAAAAAGGCTATTTTTTTTTAAACAAATTTATCGTGAAAAGGTGTTAATACATCTGAATAAAATTATTTTTTTGTGTAAAAGTCAAAAAATAGGTCGAAAAAATGTGAATTAAAATGTTTAAATGTGTTAATTTAGATAGTGTAACTTTTTGTACTAAAAAACACTTAAGTTTAAATTCAATAAGCTTACATTCGATTTTTAAAACATAATAATTAATTAATCATCATTTAGAAAATAATATGGATATAAGTAAAGATTTGAGAAAATTTGAACCAAGAACAAAGGGCAAAAAAATAGACCAAAGCTCTATGATCTATGGAAAAATTTCGCCACAAGCATCTGAATTAGAAAATGCGGTAATTGGAGCAATAATGCTTGAACCTCAAAAGTTGACTGATGTTCTAGAAATAATAAATTCATCAGAGTGTTTTTATGGAAATGCAAATCGATTAATTTATGATGTGATTTTACACATGTTTAAAAACGGAAATCGAATTGATTTTTTAACCGTGTGTGAAGAATTGCGTAAAAGAGATGAATTGGAAATGGTTGGCGGAAGTTATTATGTTACATCTTTAACCAGAGATGTCGTGAGCAGTGCAAATGTTGAAGAACATGCTAGAATAGTAATGGAAAAATACATCATGCGCGAGCTAATCAGAATAAGTGGAGAAACCATAAATGATGCTTACGAAAATGGCTCTGATGTGTTTGATTTATTAGATAAAGCCGAAGAAGGTTTATACGACATTACAAAAAATCATTTACGTAAAAATGTATTAAATATTAGTCAAGTATTGACCAAAACACTCGAAGAAATTCAAGCACAAGTAAATAGAAAAGCAGATTTAACAGGTGTTCCAACAGGTTTTAAACCATTAAATCAAATTACATCGGGTTGGCAAAAAACAGATTTAATAATTTTGGCAGCTCGTCCTGCCGTGGGAAAAACAGCATTTGCTTTGAACTTAGCAATGAATGCAGCTTTGCAAGAAACCAATCCTGTGGCAACAGCTTTTTTCTCTTTGGAGATGAGTGCTGGTCAGCTGGTAAAAAGATTATTGTCGGCAGTTAGTGAAATTCCATTAGAAAAAATAACTCGTGGACATTTAGAAGATCATGAATTGGTACAGCTTACTCAACGTATGGAAAAACTTGCCAAAGCACCACTTTTTATTGACGATCAAGCTGCGATAAGCATGTTTGAATTAAAAGCAAAAGTGCGAAGACTGAAACAAAAACATGATATTGGTTTAGTAATCATAGATTATATGCAATTGATGCGAGGTTCTGATGCTAAAAACACCAACAGACAAGAAGAGGTGAGTAAAATATCGAGAGATTTAAAAACGATGGCAAAAGATTTTGAAATTCCTATTATTGCGCTTTCGCAGTTGAATCGTAATCTGGAATCAAGAAAAGATAATAAAATGCCTCAATTGAGCGATTTGAGAGAATCTGGAGCCATTGAGCAAGATGCCGATATGGTTATGTTTCTGTATCGACCTGAATATCATAATGCAAATGAACCAGACAATGGTGCAATAATTGAAGGCTTAACAAAAATAAATATTGCCAAACATAGAAACGGTAAAACTGGCGTAGTTGATGTTCGAGCAGTGCTTGCTTATCAACAATTTGAAGATTTGCCCGATAGTTATTTTACAAGTCAAGGAAATAGTTTTGGTGGAGAAATGCCTACGATGGAAAAATCTAAAATTACCAGAGAAACTGGTTTTGAAGGACCAAAAATTTCTATTCAAGATGGTTATGCTACAAAACCATCGAAGGCGAATGATTATGATTTTGGATCTGATAAAATTGATGGCGAAGAGCCTGCATTTTAAATCTAGAAATTTAATTTAATTCACTTTATTGCTCATTCCACTTTCATTGTGAAGTCTATTTAATGCAGTTACAGCAATACTTTGATTTGAATTGCTTTTTTGAATATAAAAATTATCCCTTGTGATAGCAATTAATTTTTTTTGATTTTTGTCAAAAGAATAAACCGCATATTGCAAGTTTTCATCTTTGTTTTTCGACCAGCTAATTATTTTGTTACCGTCTTTTGCATGTTGAATTTTTAGTTCTGGTGCTAATGGTTTTTCACTTCTTATCCATTTCATTTCGGGCAACAACGCAGGCGTTGGATAAATTTCATTTTGAAAAACATAAACTAAATTGTATGTATTTTTTAGGAAAAATTTTGCGCTGTAATAGCATGAACCTTGTACATTATTTTTCGTTCTTAATTGATTTACTTGAGTGGTTATTTCATTCATATTTTGCCATTTGCTGTTTGAACCCAATCTGTAAAGTCCATGACCAATATAAATATGTCTTTCAAATGCATTATCATTCCACCAATTTAAAAGGGTTTCATAGTCGGCAGCTTTATGACCATTTTCCCAATAAAGTTGCGGCATAATATAATCCACCCATTTATTTTCTTGCCAATAAAGTATATCTGCAAATAAATCATCATAATTTGTTTGTCCTGCTGTGGTCATACTTCCTCGTGTATCTTTATTAAAATTTCGCCAAACCCCAAAAGGGCTTATGCCAAACTTTACATAGGCTTTTTCTTTTTTAATTTCTTCTGCAAGACGTTTTACCAATTTGTTTACATTATTTCTGCGCCAATCGTCTTTGTTGCTAAAATTTTTACCATATCGAACATAAGAATTAAAATCAGGAAACTCTATTTTTCCTTCTCGATAAGGATAAAAATAATCGTCCATATGAATGGCGTCGATGTCATAATTTTTTACCACTTCATTAATAATTTTTGAAAAATAATTTTCAACTTCTGGCAAGCCTGGATCAAAATATTTTTTACCTCCATAATTTAAAAACCATTCAGGATGTGTTTTTGTAATATGATTTTGAGGATGATCATTTTTTGCACTATTTGTCAATGCTCTGTAAGGATTAAACCATGCATGAAATTCTAAACATCGTTTATGTGCTTCTTCAATCATAAATGTTAAGGGGTCATAATATGGATTTGGAGGAATTCCCGAATTTCCTGTCAAATATTTGCTCCACGATTCAAATTTTGATGAATAAAAAACATCAGCCGAAGGACGAATTTGAACAATAACTGCATTAAGATTACAACTTTTTATGACATCAAATAAATGAATGATTTCTTGTTTTTGTTCCTCGCTAGAAAGTTTTGATGAACTAGGCCAATCAATATTTGCAACTGTGGCTATCCATGCGCCTCTAAATTCTCGAATAGGTTCTTGAGCAAAACTTTTATTTACTGAAAATATTAAAATGAAAAGAATTATTTTTTTGATCATAAGCATTACAAAATTAATTGTAGAAAAGTTAAACTAAAACTTAGTTACACACAAACATGTGAAGAAACAACAACGACAAGTGAAAATTTAATCCAAATCTTGTATTTTTGAAAAGTGAAAAATAGCATCCTGTTTTTTGTTTTTTTGTTTAATTTCTTTTTTTGCGCTTCGCAAAAAAATGAACTAAGTATTGGTGTTGAATACTTGAATGGTAGCACAATTAAACATTCGCCAAAAATTATATTGCAAATGCCCAAAGTTTCTCAGGGCGTTTTGTTTTCAATTTCGTATCACACCAAAGGTGAAAAAGCTTGGCAACAACGAATGGGCTATCCTACCACAAGCTTAAACGTTGGGATTATAAATTATAAAAATAAATTTTTAGGAAATGCGCTTTGTTTTTTTCCCAGTATTGAATATGATTTGATAAAAAAGAATCGATTTTTTTGGAAAATAAAATTTGGTGGAGGTATTGGTTTTGCAACTAAAATGTGGGAACGTTTTCCGCTTGAAGACACCATAAATAATATTATTGGTAGTCGATTAAATAATTTTTCGCAAGTGCAAACAAATTTGCAATATAAAATTTCAGATAAAATTAATCTTAAAGCTGGTGGTTTTTTTAATCATATTTCAAATGGTTCGGCTCGAAAGCCAAATTTGGGAATTAATTTTTCGGGTTTCATTTTCGGGCTAGATTATTTTCCAAATGGACAAAAAAAAGAACGATTAAAAAATAAACTTGATAATGAAAAAAGCAAAATTCAATTTGGATTAAGAAGCGCATTTTCTTTAGTTGAGGCTGCCATTGCCGAAGGACCATTTTATAACGTTTACCATCAATCTTTTCTTATTACAAAAAAGATTCAACAAAAAAATCGTTTATTTATAGGTACAGATTTTACATACAACGAGCGAAACTATGCTTTTCTTAAAAACAATGCTTATTGTCCTGGAAAAGAAAAAAATGGCGCTTGGAACAGCTCAGTTTTTGGTGGTATAGAATTTTTATTTGGCAAATTAGGCATGCCAATTCAAGCAGGACTTTACACCAAAAAAATGGCAAATGAAGGAAAAGTTTGGTATCAAAAACTGGGTATGAATTATTATATTTATGACAATAAACATACGATTATAAAATCTGCTTATTTGAGCACATTGCTAAAAACACACCTTTCTATAGCTGATAACATAGAATTTTGTATAGGTTTTTTATTTTAATAACAGAAAGAT